>CAMWTX010000090.1 GCA_947177315.1 uncultured Bacteroidales bacterium
ATCGAAGCGTTTTCCGATGGTTACACCGATGCGTTTGGCCTTGCCGTTGCGGTTCATGAAAGCATAGCGGTCGTTGGAGCCCTGCATCTTGAGGATGGCGATGGCCGGGGCTACCACGGCTTCCGACTGGCTCACGGCAAATTCAATCGTGGCGAACATGCCCGGGCGCAGTTCTTCCTTGGCGTTGGGAATCTGCACTTCTACCGAGAACGTGCGGGAAGCGGGGTCGATGGTGGGATAGACAATCTTTACCTTGCCTTCAAACACGCGGTCGGGAAAGATGGAACACTTGAGCGTTACGTTCGAGCCTTCCTTCACTTGCAGGAAGTATTGTTCGGAAAGGTTTACATAAGCCTTGAGCGGATTGATCTTTTCGAGCGCGATGATGGAGGGTTTGGAAGCTCCGCCGAAAGCTCCGCCGGTGTACATTTCACCGTCTTCGAAGTATTTGCCCGTGATGATGCCGTCGAAAGGCGCCACCATACGTGTGTTTTCGCGCAGGAACTCCAGGTTGGTCTTGGTTACCTCGTATTGGGTTACGGCCTGGTCGTATGCCTGTTGGCTGATACTGTTGGTCTTCTTGAGCTTCACGGCACGGTTGTATTCGGTCTTGATGTTCTCGAACTGGGCTTCGGTCTGGCGCAGTTGCGTCTTGTCCATTTCCACCAGGAGTTGACCTTTCTTAACCCGGTCGCCCACTTCCACGTAAATCTTCTGGATACGTCCGGCGGTGGCGGGAGCGTAGAATACCTGTTCGTCGGCCTGCAGGTTGGCGGCATAGTCCAGCGTGCGGGCTATCTTCGTCTTTTCGAGTTTCTGCACTTTAACCGGAATGCGGGTTTCTTCTTGTTGTTGCGCGGTCTGTTCGTTTTTCTTCGAGCCGCAGGAAGTCAGGACGGCCAGCGCGGCGATTCCCAACAAAGTTTTCTTTATCATGGTATTTTAATTTTTTCGGGTGAGTGATATAAAAGGTCTGTTTACGGAAGTTCGTTGTAAAGTTTGAGCAGTTCCGTCTGAGCCTGCAACAGGTCGAGGCAGGCGGAGGTGTAGTTGTTGGCCGCCCCCAAGTAGTTGTTGTTGGCTTGTGTCAGGTCAAGGCTCGAAATGGCACCCACTTCGAATTTGGCCTGATAGTGCCCCAAAACGCTTTTGGCAACTTCCATGTTGTCTTTCTGCAATTTGAAGTTTTCGCTTGCATTCTGGAGATTGTATTTGTATTGGGCTTCCTGCAAGTGCAGCTGGTCTTCCAACAGGCTTTTGTTGAGCCGCGTCTGTTGCAGGCTTATTTTGGCCTGGCTGATTTTCGAGGCACGTTGCAAACCGCCGAAGATAGGCACGTTGAGGCTCACGGTGGCGGTATGCGGAAAATTCATGAAACCGCCCTTGATGATTTGGTATTGGAAATTATATCCTGCGCTGAGCGAGGGAACGCAGGCCATATACGCGGAAGTGAGCGATTTCTGCTGTATCTTTTCCTGGGTCAGTGTGGCTTGGTAGCTGAGGTTTTCGTTTACGTCCAGATCCTTGAACGCCCATTCGGAGAACACTTCCACATTGAGAAAGCGTTCGAGCGGTTCGGTCAGAATCAAAGGAGTGCCGGCCTTGACCCCAAGCTGGATGCGGAGCAGGTTGTAGTTCACATCCACGGTGCGTTCCATGGCGAGTTTGGAGTTGTTCAGTTGGCCCACGGTAATGCGGAGCTGATCCACATCGCTGATTTCCAAAGCTCCGGCATCGTACATGTTTTGGGTATGCTTGAGTATGTCCTGCATGTTCTTGAGGTTCTCGTCCAAGATGCGCAGCAGGTGTTCGCAAACCAAAATGGTGTAGTACGAATTATATACCGTGCTTTTGATTTCCAAAGAACTGATATCGGTTTGCTGTTCGGCCAATTTGCGGGCTATCTTGGAGGTTTGGATGCCCACAATCCACTGGCCGCTGAAATTCCATTGTACGGAAGCGACCAGATTCAGGTTGTCGTCCATGGTGATTTTGCCGGGCATATTGCCTAACGACACTGACTGATTAAAGTAGGTGGAGTAGCCCAGGCTTCCGTTAACTTGGGGGATGCCCGCCGAAGCGGCTTCCATTACCTTTTTCTTATATAACGCGATATCCAGCTGGGATGCCTGCAGGCTTTTGTTGTGTTCGAGCGCGAAGTCAACGGCATCCTCCAAACTCAGATGCAGGGGAGCGTCGGTGGCTTCCTCCGGAACGGTTTGGTCGGAGCGCTGTTCCTGCGCACGCGATAACGGCGATAACGACCACAAGCCAATCGTTATCAAACCGAGAATGATGGTTTTTCTTTTCATCTTCTTTTTATTGGAAATTTCGGTTTATATTCTTTCTTGCTGTTTTCTTGCGTGAACCGGAGTCCACGCTCCCGGTTTTATTTCCGGGAGGTGAAATATGGGCTGTTTTTCTTGAACTTGTCAAGCTCCTCGATGCCTTTTTGGGTCGCCACGCTGCGGATTACGTTTTCTGTAACGGTATAAACGATGTCCTTGAGCGGAAACCTGAGTTCGTCCCGTTTTTCCGGGTCGCGGAGCAGGCAGAACTGTTCGCACAGCAGCCAGATCTGCATGTCCGAATCGATGTCTTTCCGAAAGATGCCTTCGGCCTGGCCTTTCTGAACCACCATCGAGTAGAACTTTTGGATAAAGCTTTCAAAATGCCTGGCAACCTTATCGAACACTACGGGGTGATATTTCTTGAGGTCGAACATATTGGCGGGCAACAGGCCCTGCTGCACCTGCAAAAAGTGTTCCACCGTGCCGAAAAGAATCTGAATCGCGGATACGGGCTGGATTTTCTTCTTGATGCTCTCAAAGTCGAAATCCTGATGCCGCATCATAAAGACCGCTTCCACCAACTGCTCCTTGTTTTCAAAGTATTGGTAGAGCGTTTTCTTCGACATGTTCAGATGCCGGCAGATATCGTCCATCGAGGTGCTGCGCAATCCGTATTTGAGGAACAGATCCGAGATCTGTTCGAGCATCTGCGGGTTAGGCGGCAGTGAATCTTTTCTTTCGGTACTCATGACACAAGGAAACGTTTTTTTTTTGAATCGTTTCCGCGGGCAAAGGTAGTTTTTTCTTTTAAAACTGCAAGTTTTTGCTGCTACTTTTCTTTGTGCAAGAACCCACCTTCGTGGTTTGGCATAAATAATATACCTTTGTCCTCTATGGCATTCCGAATCCCGGACGACACCAAACGCGCTATTATCGAAGCCGCGCGTATCGACGAAGTGGTCGGTGAATTCGTATCGCTCAAGAAACGCGGTGCGAACTATCTGGGATTATGCCCGTTCCACCAGGAAAAAACTCCTTCGTTCATCGTTTCTCCCGCCAAAGGCATCTTTAAATGTTTCGGCTGCGGCAAAGGCGGCGACTCGGTGAGCTTCCTCATGGAACACGAGCATTTCGACTATGTGGAAGCCCTCCGCTATCTGGCTCAGAAGTACAGCATCGAAATCAAGGAACAGGAGCTTACCCCTGAGCAGGCCAAGGCGGAGAACGAGCGTGAATCGCTCTACCACGTTACCCAATATGCTTCCGAATACTTTGTAAAGAACCTTTGGGATACCGAAGATGGCCGCAATATCGGGCTTTCGTATTTTCGGGAACGCCGCTTTACCGATGCCATCATCAAGCAGTTCCAGTTGGGATATTGTACCGAAAGCTGGGATGCCTTTACCCAATCGGCCTTGAAAGCCGGTTACGACAAGAAATTCTTGGTGCAGAGCGGGCTCACCATCGAGAAAGAAGATACCGGCAAACTCTACGACCGTTTCCGCGGCAGGGTCATCTTCCCGATACACAGCCTTTCGGGGCGTGTGCTGGGTTTCGGCGGGCGGATTCTGTCGAGCGACAAGACCAAGGCCAAATACGTCAATTCCCCCGAATCGGAGATTTACCACAAGAGCAACGTTCTCTATGCCATTCCCTTTGCCAAGCGCGAAATCGTGGCGCAAGACATGGCGTATATGGTGGAAGGCTACGCCGACGTTATCTCCATGCACCAGGCCGGCATCACCAATGTGGTGGCATCTTCCGGAACCTCGCTTACCGAAGACCAGATAAAGCTTATCTCGCACTTTACCAAGAACCTTACCTTGCTCTACGACGGCGATCCGGCCGGTATCAAGGCTTCCTTGCGCGGTATCGACATGGTGCTGGCCAAGGATATGAACGTGCGTGTGGTGCTCCTGCCCGACGGCCAGGACCCCGACGACTTTGCACGCGCCCATCCCACCGAGGAGATTCTGGCATATTTGAAAACGAACGCGGTGGATTTCATCACGTTCAAGACCCGTTTGTTGTTGGCCGATGCCGGCAGCGACCCGATTAAGCGCGCCGAGCTTATCGACAATATCCTCACCAGCATTTCGGTGATCCCCGACGAGATAAAACGGGCGGTGTATGTGCAGGAATGCAGCCGCTTGCTGGGTATCGCCGAGGCAGACCTCTATCAGAAGCTCAACCGCATATTCCGCAACGATTTTCAGAAACAGCACAAGGGAGAGGCGGCACCGCTGCCCGAACCTCCCGCGCAACAGCTGCAGAGCGAGGAAGAGCTACGCGAATCGGAAGCGCAGGCGTGGCAGGAAACCTTGGAACGCGAGCTCATGCGCCTTTTGGTGAACCACGGCAAGACGGTTACCCGTCAGCCCTACACGAATCAGGACAATGTGGAAGAACAGCAGGTACTGCCTGTATGCGCCTATATCGTAACCGAATTGCAGCAAGACGAACTTACGTTTGCCGATCCGCTCAAGAACCGTCTTTTCTCTATCTTTGCCTCTTCCTACGACAAAGGCGAGATACCCTCTGCGGAAGATCTGCTGTTGAGCGAGGAACCTGATCTGCGGGCCATGGTGGCTGATCTGTCGGCATCACGCTACGAAATCAGCAAGGTATGGGAAGCCAAGAACATCTACGTGCATACCGAGCAGAACCACGGGCCTGTGCTGGATGCGGCCGTGATGCAGGCGGTGCAGAATTTCAGGCTCAAGCACGTTAAGGAATTGATAGAAAAGATAAATGTCCGCATCAAGGAAACGCAGGACGAGGCGGCCTTGATGGAACTGCTCAAAACGAAAAAAAATCTGGACCGGATAAAGAGCCTGCTTTCGGGCATGCTTCGGCGTGTGGTCTGTTGAGATATGCAACATAAGTTAGTGATAGACATAGGTAACACGCTTACCAAACTGGGCGTGTTCAACGGCAAGCGCCTGCTTTGCACCCGATGGTACGAGGCTGTTACACCGCAGGATATTGAGGAAGTGCGTCAGAAATATCCGGGGCTGGACGCGGCTATCGTGTGCACGGTGGCGCGTGAGCCGGTTTTTCTGGCCAAGGCCTTGGCTAACTTTCCGTATTTCATCGACTGGCAGTCGTACCGCCCCGATTTGAAGATTCCGGTAAGCCTGCGCTACAAGAACCCCGAGACTTTGGGGCGAGACCGTATCGCGGTGGCTTCGGCGGTGGCATCCCTGTATCCGGGCGAGAACGTGCTGTGCATCGTGTTCGGTTCCTGCGTCACCTATAATGTGGTGGATAATCAAGCCTGCTTTTTGGGCGGAGCGATTTCGCCGGGTCTGAACATGCGGCTGCGCGCCATGCACCGCTTTACCGAAGCCCTGCCGATGGTGGATATCCGCCAGGAACGCGACACGGAATGTATCGACAACACGCAGACGGCACTTTACAGCGGTGCCTTGGATGGTTTGCGCTACGAGGTGCAGGGCTATGTGGAACGCTATCGGAAACGTTTTCCCGACCTTAAGATCGTGCTTACCGGAGGCAATGCCGGTTATTTTGAAAAGTCCTTTAATTATCGGATATTTGCTCACCAGAATTTGGTCCTGAGAGGGCTCAACGAAATTTTAGATTTAAATGGCAGGTAATAAGGCAGGTGTCCTGAAAGCCCTTTTTTCGATGGCTTTGATTGGTTTGTGGGGGATGCCGTTGTCTTTGCGGGCTCAGACGGGGCTGTTGTCGCCTTATTCCGCTTTCGGTGCGGGTTCGGTTCAACCTTATCTGAATGTGCGTAATATGGCGATGGGCGGCATTGCCGTAGGCTTGTCGGCGCCGGGCGATATGAACCCTTTCAATCCGGCCACCTACCGCACGGGCGTGGATACGCTGAGCGTGCGTTTTGACATAGGTTTCAATTTGGGCATGAACCGTTTGCGCCAGAACCTGCAAGGGGAGAAGGTGGCTAACCAAAGCACTTCGGGCGGATTGAGCAACCTTGAGTTTTATTTTCCGGTGTGCAAGTGGTACAAGATGGCGGTTTACCTGTTGCCGGTTACCGATATGAACTACCGTTCCTCGCATTTTTCTGATTCGATTCCCTTTATCGGGCAGACCCAACTGATACACAACGGCAGCGGAGGCATTGCCAAGGCTGGGTG
>CAMWTX010000091.1 GCA_947177315.1 uncultured Bacteroidales bacterium
CGCGGCTGATGTCCCTTTGAATCGTGGCGGGAGCCGGCGCGGAACCCGGAGCGGGCGCGGCGGCTTCCACGGGCGTGGGTTCTGTAGTCACGCTTGGGGTTTGGGGAGCATCTTCCTCACGGATTTTCTTGGGACGGCCGCGTTTCTTGGGTACGGGCTGTCCGTCAGGGCCTAAAACTGGCGCGCTTGCCGCGGCGTGTTCTTCCGGATGCAGGCGGGGGCGTCCACGGTTGCGTTTAACCGGTGCTTCGGCTTGGGGTTCCGCCGTGGCTTCCGGAGCATTGGCCTGAGTCTCCTGGCTTGCTTTGGCTTTGGCGGCCACTTTTTGCAAGGCCTGGGCATCGAGAATCCGGTAAATCAAATCTTGCCGACTGAGTTTTTCGTAACGTTTAACGGCAAATTCTTCGGCCATCTTACGCAAACTTGCGTCATCCATGGCATTGAGTTCGAGAATGTTCAGCATAGAAAAAATTAAAGGGAATTTTGATAGGAAACCTTTTTTGTCTTTAAATCAGCCACCGGGCAGAAAAGCAATCCGGCTTCCAAGGGTGCGATTCTTGGGAAAAGCGTTGCAAATATAGGTATTTTTGAAAAAAAACAAAATCCTTGCCGGTTTTCGCGTCAAGAACCGTAAATTTGCAGGCATGGTGGCACAATATATTTCATGGCGATGATATACTTTAAAATCGTGGAGGGAAAACCTTTCTGGTATTTTTTTCTGCGCAAATGGCTGGGCTTGATTTTTTCGTATGCGTATTACGGGCGTTTTTACGTTTTCGGCAAAAAGAACCTGCCGCCTGCGGGCACGCCTTTCATGATGGTGAGCAATCATCAGAACGGATTGATAGACGCTTTGGCGATACTGTTCGCGATGCCTTTGCGCTATGCGGTGGTTTTTTTGGCACGCGCCGATATATTTAAGAAAAAATCTACGGCCAAAATTCTCAATTTCTGCAAGATCATGCCGGTTTACCGCCAACGCGACGGACGGGAGAGTCTGGGCGAGAACGCGGCGATATTCGATGAATCGGCCAAACTGGTGGGCATGGGATTTCCGGTAACGCTTTTTCCCGAGGGCAGGCATCAGGAGGGGCATTATCTGGGGCCGGTTAAAAAAGGTTTTGCCCGTATCGCCTTTGAAGCCGCCGAGCGCAACGGCTATCCCGAAAATATGGTGATTGTGCCTGTGGGCAACCATTATTCGGACTATTTTGCCAAACGTGCCAAGTTGTGCGTGCGTTTCGGCGAGCCGGTGCGCCTGAGCCGTTATTACGCCTTGTATCGGGAAAATCCGCCCAAGGCGATGACCTTGCTGGCGCAGGAAGTGCAGACGGCAATACGTGCCCTGATGCTGGATATTCCCGATACGGAGCATTATGAGACCTACGATTTTCTGCGTCAGGTCGTGCGTCCCGATATCTGCCGCCGGGAGGGGTTGCGCCGGTGTTATTTTCCGCACCAATGGCAGGCCGACCGCATTTTTGCCGAGCGTTTGGAACGCATGGCGGGCCGAACCGGTTTCGGGGGCGGGCCGATGCAAGCCTTGCGGCAAAAGACCGAAGATTATCGGAAAGCCTTGGCGGAACTTCGTCTGCATACCCAAGACGTGGAAAAACCGGCGGGCTTCTTTGAACTGTTGCTTCATACTGTGTTGTTGGCGTTGGGTTTGCCGTTTGCCCTGTATGGACTCTGCTTTACGGGCTTGCCCGTTCTGATCGGCAGGCGTAAGTCGGCCGCCATAGCCGTGCGCATCAAGAACAGGATGTTACGGTCTAGTTTCGATTTTGTCCTTACGCAGCTGATATGCACCGGCGCGTTCTATCTGGTGTATATCGTTGCCTATTGGATTATCGTGCCGTATTTGGGCATAGGCACGGCTTGGGCGTGGGGCGGTTTTGCCCTGCTTTTGGCAAGCTGGATGCTTACGCGCGCGTTTTGGCAGGACTATATGCGTTACGCTTGTTGCGCCTTGCGGCGTTTCCGCGCTTTCTTTTACAGGCGGCAGTGCCGTTGTTTGCAAGGGCTCAGGGCGGAACTTTGCGGGGATTTCCTTTCATAGCGGCATGGCGTTATCAAAGGCCTTTCTTGTCATTTTCGGCGGTAAGGACACCCGAAACAAGTTCGTAGTCTTTGTTCACGAAGATATTCTTGAACTTTACCTTGACCCCCGTGTTTGCCAAAAGCGGAATATGGGTGTAGCCGCTTCCGCTGAAAACCCCGTCTTTCCCCTCGGCTTCCTCTATTTCGAAAACAAAGCCGTTGGAAGTGCGCACCTGGTCAAAACGTTGCAGATGCTTAAGCGGTGTCTGGCTCTTGGGTTCACTTTCCTGAGGTTCGTGTTTTCCGCATTTGAGTCCGGCATTGTCGCTTGATAGGGTCGTGAAGCGGTAAACGGCATCGTTTTCGCTTTGCGAATAGTCGCATTGAACCGTAAGCTTACATTCGTAGCCGGTGGCCGGTTCAAGTTCGGTGAGTTTGGCCATGCTCGTTCCGGCAGGCAGTTCTTCCTTGAACTTGAACCAGCGGGCATCGGGCTTTCCGTTCTTGCGGTACAGCAAGGTGTAGGATTTGGCCTCCACCGGTTCGCTCCATTCGAGGGTGGCGGTGGTGGCGCGTATGTTAGTGATGCGCAGTTGCGGCACGATGGGGCAGTTCTCTTCATAATAGAGTAAGAATACTTCGCTGTAACCGTTGTTCTTGATATGGAGTTCTTCGTTTTCGGCATTGGAACAACGGGCGTGAACCCTGAAGGCATACCGTTTGCCGGGAATCAGCTGGGGATTTTCCGGCCCGTAGTCGAAAAAGGCTTGGGCGGTGGTGGCTCTGTGAATCAACGGCAGGGTATGGAAATATTCCTTCCAGTTTTCGGCACCCTCGGGAATCTCCGCGATTTCGAAGGTGTATTCGGTAAGAAAGAATCCGGCCACGTGCAGATGCCGCGGCGTCCATTGAAAACGGATGGCGTTTTGCTTTCCGTAATACTGCGTGCTGCCGTAATGGGGCGTGTTGATGAGCGGCGGTTCGCCTGCCACGAGCTTAAAGATGGCGGGACTTTCCTGAATCGACACCTTGTTGCCCGATTTGGCTTCATAGACCTCGAAGTAGAGCCGGTAAACGCCGTCGGGAAGCATACCGCCCGACTGAAGGAAGGCCTGTTGGCCGTTACCGCTGTAAACGAGATTGGCAGGCAGGAAATACGCATACAGGTCGTGGGCGTTCAATTGGATTTCTTCGCCGCCGGAGAGCGAAACCGGGATGGGCAGCGGCATGGGGTTCTCCAAGGAAAGGCTTTCGCAAACCATACGCATCCGCAGCAACAGGGAGGCTTGTTCCACACGGGTGTCGAGCAGGCGCAGCCGCAGTTGCAGTCGCTCGTCTGCCATACGCGGCCAGTGGTTGATATTGTAGAGATAGGGAGCTTGCAGGAAGGTCTGCGAGCTTACGGGCGAAACGGTCTGTCCGGAACCGCTGCCCGCCAGCAAGGCGGGCAGCAGGAACAGCAAGGTGGACAGTTTTTTTAAGAAAGAGTGTCTTTTCATGGTTCGGAACATTTAAAGTTTAACGATTTTGAAGCTCTGTTTTTCGTTGCCGTATTCCAACAGCAGGATATACATGCCGGCGGTTTCCTGTCCTTTGAACAGGACTTGTTCGGTTTTGGAATCTTTTTCCAAATGGAAAGTTCCGTGGTCGATGATATGGCCGGTGGCGGCGCGTACAAGGCGGTATCTTACCGTCAGCTTACGGTCGCTTTCTCCTTTGAGGAGGCATTCGCTGCGGGTAGGGTTGGGTGCCAGATGCCAGCGTATGCGCGTATTGGAGGTCGTTTCGGAAAAGCGGTTCTGTTCATTGAGCACTTCCACCTGGCGGAAGGTCGATTCCGAGCAGGCTCCTTTGTAGGAGGTCATGCCTACGGTGTAGGTGCCGGCGGTGGGGAAGCGCACTTCCAGGTAGTTGCCTTCGCGGCTGATTTCCTTTACATCCTGAGGAATATGCCAGGCGATGCTGTCAGGGTCGTATTCGGAAAGGTTCACCAACAGGCAACTTTGACGGGCGGTAACATGGCTGCTTACCCAGAATTCGGCGTGAATGCTGTCGTCGAAAGCCGCTACGTTCACGCTGTCCTGATAGAAACAGCGGCGGTTCTGGATAATGGTAAGTTTGTGGAGACCGGCGGTCTGTGTGCGGATTTCAAAGTCGTTTGAAACGCTGCCGTCGGGATAGACCCAAAGGAATTGGAAGTCTGAGGCGGTGTCGCAACCCTCGGGTTTGAGGCTCAGCGATTGCCCGTTGCAGAGACTTTGTTCATTTTCGAGTCTGTAGGAGGGCGGCACGGGGTTGGCCAGAAATGCTCCGGTATCGGAAACACACTGGTTCCGGTCTATTACATGCAGTTCGTACCAGCCTGCTTCGGCAGGGTCGATAAGGCTTTCCCCACCCGTTTTGACCACTTCGGTGTTTCTCTGCCTTTGCAGGCTCCAGCGGTACCGGTAGGGTTCTGTGCCGCCTTGGGCATGATAGTCGATGCGTCCTTTTTCATCGGGGCAAACAATCGGGTCGATCTGCAGGCCGCAGTGCAACCTTGCCGGTTCGGGCAACACGATGGTGTCGGTGCGCATGCAGTGCAGGCGGTCGGAAACGCGTACGATATAGGTACCTTGGGCAAGGTTGGAAATGTGGGGCGTGTATTCGCCCGTACTCCATGCATAGGCGTAGTAGCCGTTGCCGCCCGTGGGGGCTATCGTGATGCTGCCGTCCGAAAAACCGTGGCAGGAAGGTGTTTCGAGAATGATTTCATTCCGCAGTTCTTCGGGTTGACGCAGGAGGAAACGTCCCGAGTCGCTTCTGCCGGTGGCATCCGTTACTTTTACCGAGTATAAGCCGGCGGCAAGATGCCGGTTCTCCTGTTCTGTCGAGCCGTTCGACCAGCGGATGTTGAAAGGCGGCTTGCCGTTGGAGATTTCCACTTTCAGGGCGCCCGTTGCCTCGCCGAAACACAGAATATCGGCGGTTTGGCTCAATCGGATTCGCAGATGGTGCGAAACCACCGAATCCAAGTCGATACGGGCGGTGCAACCTTCGGCATCCGTTACCATGGCTTCATATTTCTCCGTGCGCGAGAATTCCTGCGTGGCGGAGGTGTTGCCGGTATTCCAGCGGTAACGGTAGGGCGGCCGTCCGCCTTGCGGCCTGAGGATAAAATATCCGTCGTTCAGGGTGTCGGAATCCTCGGCGGGATAAATGTCGGCAAGGAGTGTGAGGGCGGGAGCCTGGCCGATGGAAAGCTGCGTCGAACAAGTGTCACCGTTGGCATCCATCACCGACAGGCGGTAATGGCCTGCCGGCAGGTTTTCCAAACGTTCAGGGTCGCCGTCGGTGCGGACGGGATTGGGCAAGTGGTTTGGAATCCCGTGCCAGGTACATTCGTAGGGTGCTTTGCCTCCCCTTATCCAGGCCTGTATCGCGGCGGTGCTGTCGCCGTGGCAATGGATGGGGCTTTCGAGCAGAAGTGCGGCTTCCAGTTTGTGGATATTTTCAATTTCAAGCAGCCGGTCTATTTCCGCACCGCCGGCATCCTGCAGGTAAAAACGGTAGGTACCTGCCGCCAGTCCGTTCCGTTCCATTAGCCGTTCAACGCCCGAATCGGCATGGATAACCGTACCTACGGCATCTTTCCAGTCATAGCGATAGGGCGGCAGACCTCCCTGGATGCTGAGTTTTATCGAACCGTCCTGTGCTTCGGGTCGGCAGTTCCGTATCGCCAGAGACGAGATAAAGAGCGAGTCGGGGCTACCTACCGTATAGCGGTTTTCGTAGTGGCAATGGTTGGCATCGTAGAGATCTAGCGTATAGACACCGCGTTTGAGCCTGTCAAGATCGTTGCCTTGGTTGCCGTTGCTCCAAAAGAGCGTGTAGGGAGACGTACCGCCGCGCACATCCACATGAATGCTGCCGTTGGCGATGGTCCATGCGCTTGCGTCTTCCATCTGCGCCTTTACCGAAATCCTTTCCGGTTCGTGGATAACCAGACTGTCCCGACTTGTTGTGCCGTTGGCATCGCGCAAGGTGATTTTGTAAACGCCGGCGCCCATGCCGCTTTGCAGATATACGGAATCTTCCCCGATCCATTTGCCATCCTTATACCAGTCGAAAGTATAGGGAGGCTCTCCGCCTTGTACCGACAAGTGGAACGCGCCCGTGAGCGAGTCGGCGCAGAGGGGTTCCTGCAAGGCCTCCAAACGGGTAAGCAGGTTCGGGGTGCGTTTCAGATAGATGTCTTTTTCGAACCGGCAATGATGGGCGTCTTGCACGGCAACATGGTAAGAACCGCTGTCCAGCCCGTCTTTTCGGTCGCTGTATTCCTTACTCTTATACACATCTCCGCGCCCACGAGACCT
>CAMWTX010000092.1 GCA_947177315.1 uncultured Bacteroidales bacterium
CCTCCATATTGTTTTCGATAATCTTGAACTCGGTACGGCGGTTCAAGGCGCGGCCTTCTTCGGTATCGTTGGTGGCAATCGGCTGTGCCAGACCGTAACCGATAAAGGTAAGGCGGTCTATGCTGATACCGCGGCCCACCAGGTAATCGACCACCGATTTGGCACGGCGTTCAGACAGACCCTGGTTGTAGGATGCCGAACCCTTGTTGTCGGTGTGTCCCGAAATTTCAATCTTAATCGTGGGAACATCAACCAAGAGCTTGTACAGACGATCCAATTCCACATAGGATTGCGGCAGGAGGGTCGCCTTGTCGAATTCGTAGAAGATGTTGCGCAATACCACGCGGCTGCCCACCGAAACGTTCTTGAGCGGGAATTCCTTATACACTTCCTGATATTCGGAAATGGCGGGAATATCGAAGTTTTCGGAATGGAACAGATATCCGTTGCGGCGCACCGTAATGGCGTAGTTGTGTCCGGCGGGCAACTGTATCATGAAACGGCCCGTGCGCGGATTGGACTTGAACACGGCGATTTCCTGCTGCAGGTCGTTATCCACCATCACCACGTCCGCACCCAGGGGATCTTTGGTGTAGTCGTCATACACAAAACCTTTCAACAAGGTAATCGGCGTGATTTCTATCTCGGCGGCGGCTTCGGAAACCGATTCGCTCACCGGCTTGGTGATATAGGCGATCAACTGGTCTTCCGACTGGGTAACCACCCCTTTTTCCTCGCCCATATAGGTAATCTTGTAAATGTCGTAACCGCCCACGCTCTCGCCCATGCGTTCGGAAGCGTAATATGCGGTCTTGCCCGTGGCGGAAAGGCGGTAGAAGGCATCGTTTTCTACCGTATTGATAGGCCAACCCAGGTTCTTGGGTTCAGACCAGGAGGTATCGGTCTGGCCTTTCTGAGAATAGAGGATATCCAAACCGCCCATCGTATGATGCCCGTTGGAGGAGAAGAAAAGGCTCTTTCCGTCCGGCACCACGAAGGGAGAGATTTCGTCTTTGGGCGTGTTGATTTCAGGACCGAGGTTAATCGGTTCGCTCCAACCGCCGTTACCGCTGGAATCCCGGCGCATCATCCAAATGTCGAAGCCGCCGAAACCGCCTTCGCGGTCACTGGCAAAATAGGCCACCCTGCCGTCGAAAGTGAACGAAATAGACTGTTCCTGCGAAATGCGGGTGCCCGTTTCCCTTGATTCTTCCTGGCGTTTGGGCTTGAGCCAGCCGGTGGTGTCGAACTGGGAGGTAAAGATTTCGCCCTGGCGTTTGGCGCCGCGATACACATAGAACACCGATTCATCGGGAGCGATGCCCGAAGTGGCGTCGTGACCCTTGGTGTTGACCGGTTCGCCGGCGTTATACACATGCCAGATCGTATCCACGATGGAATCGCGGTAGGCATAGTAGATATCTTCGAAAGACAGGCCCGAATAAACGTCGAGGTCTTCGGTAACCGCGCCCGGACGCAGGGAGGTAAAATAAATCATCTCTTCGTCGGCACTTACCAAAGGAGCGTATTCAGGATAGGGTGAGTTGAAGGTAACCCCGAGGTTATCCACAAACAGACGGCCCGGTTTCTTCATCTTGATTTGGGCGTACTTGCATTCCTTGATACGTTGCAGGCAGCGGTCCACCGCCATCGTGTCCAGACCCGGCTTGCGCAAGCACTGTTCAAACAGCATGATGGCCGAGTCGAGCTTGTAGCGCGACACATACAGGCGCGCCAAATCGTAACGGGCTTCGTAGTTGCCCGAATCCAAGGCCAAGGCCTTGCGCAGATAGGGCTCGGCTTCCCAACGGGTCATCGTGGATGCCGTATTGCAATGGCCCAAAAGCACGTTGAGCAAAAGGTTGTCGGGGTTCACTTCGTAGGCTTCCAACAGGTAAGGCGTGGCTTCCACACGACGACCCTGACGGAACAGATCCAAACCGGTCTTGTAGCTCTTCATGGCGGTGCGGTAGGTCTTGCCATCCACCGAAGAAAGGGCATCACGGGTAAAAGGCGTACCCACATTGGCGTAGGCGCGCTGGGCTTCGGTAAGTTCCCAAGGCCTCTTTACCGGCTTTACGGGTTTGTTGGTGGGATTGTCTTTCTCTTTCTTGGGCAGCACGCCGAAATTATCGGGCAGAACGGTAGGATTATCTACCGTGGCAGCCTGCACCGACACGCCCCCAAGCATCAAAGCCGCCAAAAACACGGCCACATATCTGGATAATTTAAAGCAAACGGATTTCATGATCTGCGGGTTTAGCGGTTTTATCTTTTTTCGGTTTTGGAGCATTGCATATTCGAATAACGCTTTGCCTTTTCGTTACCCAATTCGGCGGCTTTCTTCCAGTCTTCGCAAGCCCCGGCGGCATCGCGGGTCATTTCGCGGTAGTTGCCTCGGTTCAGATAGGCCGCCGCATTCTTGGGCATCAGTTCCACCGCCCGGTTGCCATCCTGCAAAGCCTTGGCGTATTCAAACAGCTTGTAGTAGGCGCAGCTGCGGTTCATAAACGCATAGCCATAGGTGGAATTAAGCTGGATGCAGGTGTCGAAATCGGCAATGGCCTTTTCGTACTGCGCCATATCGTAGTAGGTAAGCCCCCGGAGGTTGTAGGAACGGTAGTTCTTGGGATCTTTCCTGATGGCGCGTGTATAAACGAGCAGAGCCGTATCGTAATCGCCGGCGCGGCGCAAGGCGCTGCCCCAGTTGTTATACATGAACACGTTTTCCGGATCCAAGGCACAGGCTTTCTTGTAGTCGGCCGAAGCTTCCTTGTATTTTTTCAGCTGGCGTTTGGCACTGCCCCGGTCGTTGTAGGCGTAGGCGTATTTGGGGTCGGCGGCAATCGCCTTGTCGTAATCGGCCACCGCTTTTTCGTAATTGCCCTTTTCGAAATGAAGCCCGCCCCGGTAATAGGCCGCCTGCGCATAATCCGGAGCTATCGCGAGCGCTCTCGTGTAGCTTTCCATCGCGCTGTCGTGCTGGTTGTTCTGATATTGGCACTGACCCAAGCCAAAGTAGGCATCCGCCGTGGCATCGATCGAAATGGAGGTGCGGAAGTCTTCGATAGCCGATTCTATCTCGCCCTGCTGCCACTTGATGTTGGCACGGTTGGTGTAGGCTTCGGTGTAGTCGGGCTTGAGCTCGATGGCTTCGTCGAACTTAAGCAAGGCGTTGTCGAAATCGCCCATCTGCATGAATTCCACCCCGGCGTTATAGGCCTTCTTTTCCAACTGCTCGTCAATGGTGCTGGCCTTGATAACCGAATCCTGCGCTTCTTCTTGCGGAGCTGCAAACGGATCTCCGGCAGGCCCTACCTGAGCCTGAAGCATGGTGGTCGTTCCCAAAGCGGCCACCAACGTAATCAAACCGAAAAATTTCATATTCCAAATGTTCATTTTTATCGCTAAAATAACCGGTTCAAAATGCCTTAACCTCTAACGACCACCGGAAAATCGCTGTCGAAACGCCACTGCGGGATGGGTTCCATCACGTAGCTGAGAAAATCGCGGTAGGCGTCGGTAACGTTAAAGATGTTCTTGTCGTAATAGGCATCGGGCAAGGGAATGTTGCCGATTGAACCCATGTCGATGGAAGAGGTGTTGAACTCTTCCAGCTCGTTGTAGCGCACCACCTTGTTGAGCACCGGCATCTGACCGTAGGCATTGCGCAACAACAGGTCGGCCACCTTGTCCGCCAAAGTGGAGGTAAGACGGCGGTCGTATTCGCGGCATTCTCCGGAACGGGCAAAATAACCGCTTACCTGCGCCCGGGCATCCAGTCCCAAACGGCGCGTGATTTCGCCGGCCACCACGCCGCTCACACCCCCCAGACGGGCGTGTCCGTATTCGTCGGTTTCGGCACTGGCGTAAACCACATCCGTTTTGCCGGTGGTCTCGTCGTACCAGCGCACGCCTTCCGAAACGGCGATAATCAGGCAACGGTTCTTGTTGCGCATATACTGTTCCTTGACGCGTTCAAAGAAAAATTCCTTGCGTTCAGCCGTCATGGGGCATTCGGGAATCAGCACCATATCGGCGCCCCCGTAAACGGAAGTGGCGGTGAGCCAGCCGGCATCACGCCCCATCACTTCCATCACCATAACGCGCTGATGCGATTCGGTGGTGGTGCGCAACATGCTGGTGAGCCTCGCCACCGTACGCGCCGCCGAAGGGAAACCGGGGCAGATAACCGCCTCGATGTCCTGCCCGTTGTAATGGTGCATGGTGCGGGTGCGCAAGTCGTTGTCGATGGTTTTGGGAAAACCGATAACGGGAATGCCTTCCTGTTCGTAAAGCTTTTTGGCGGCTCCGTTGGTATCGTCGCCGCCTATGGTTACCAAAACGTCTATCTTGTAGCGTTCCAAATTCTTGAGAATCTGCGCCACGCGGTTCTCGCCCTCTTTGGAAGAGAAAGGATTGGTGCGGCTGGAGCGCAAGGCCGTTCCGCCGTAAAGGCCGTTGTAAGGCTGGCAGGTAAGGTCAACCACCTGGCCGTCGCCCAAAAGACCTTTCCATCCCTGTTTGATGCCATAGACCTTGTATCCCAACACAGAGGCCCGGTTACGTACGCATTCGATGCTCGAATTGATGGCCGGCGTGTCGCCGCCTCCCGAAAGTATGGCCAAAGTTTTGCCATGAAAAAGCTTGTGATCCAAACCCATCTTTGTGTTGTTTTTTGATTAAATTACAATCCGTTATACAAAGTTCGACATCCATTGCGCAAGGGCAACGGACACGATTCTTTGAAACTCCCAAATTTACCTAAAAATCCCTTATTTGCCAAACATCAGCCCGATACGGACTCCTGCCTGCATGAACAGGCCGCTGAAATGGTATTGCCAGGGTCTGAGATTGCCTGTTTCCACGATAAGACGGGAGGCATCGTCTTCATAGCTGTTGAACGAATGGCGGAAGGCCGCTCCCACATACAGGTCCATCAAGGCGCAGGGCCACAGGCGGAAAGAATACCCTACCTGCAACTGTCCGCCGAAACGAAAGGAAGATAGCTTGTAGAAATCCAGATAGACCTCGTTTTCCTTGCGGTTGTAATCCTGAATCTTGTTGTAGTCGATGCCCAGGCCGGAAGCCACGTAGAAGCCGCGCGAAGTGGAATTTTTCACGTAATAACGCACATTGGCCTCCAGGCAGAAACCGTCGGTCTTGATGTCGCCGTTCTTGCGCTTGCAGTTATACTGCGGGGCTATCTGCAACCAAAGGCGGTCTTTGAGGCGGCAGTCGAAATCCATACGGAAACCGTTGAACGCCAAGGGAACCGGCACCAAGCTCACCATAAAGCGGTCGCCGTACATATCCTGCAGGTTGCCCACACGCTGAAAACGGTTCTGCCCCTTTGCCGGAAGCAACAGGCAGAGCAACGCGCCGATAACCACAAGTATGTGTAATTGCCGTTTCATCGTTTCCTAAAATAAAAATCCTATGTTCAGACCCAGCACCAGCACCGAACCGCCGCGCCCGTAGTCGAAGATATGGCTGTCGTAATGCGGTTCCCGCACCGCCAGGTCGGTTATATCCGGCGAAACCTGGGCGCTGTTGTTGTTGAAATGGGCGAGCCAGCGTTGCCCGTAGCCGATAAAGAATTCAAAATAGAGCGGCTTGGCGATATTCTGCCGGAAACCCACCGCCACGTCCAGCCCCGCTTTCTCGATATGCGTTTCGGCCTTGGCCACATTGCGTATATCCAAATAGGAATATTCCACGCCGGCTTGGAAAAACATGCGGAAACCCACATCAGGCAGTTCAAAATAATTGTAGCGGTAGTGCAGGTTCACCGAAAAACCCAGCATGTTCTGGCGGTCTGCCAAGCGTTTGGTATGATGGTTCGAGGAGGTATATAGAACCGGACTGATGCCTACCCAATGGCGTTGGTTGAACACATTGCGGCTGTAAGAAAGCCCGTAGCCGCCAAAGAAGAGAGGAAACGCCTGCACGCTGATCGTGTTGTTGCCGAATTTCTCCAACGAAGGATTGTAATAGCCCGAACCGGGACGTTGCCCGAAAGCCTGCCCTGCCATCAGCAGACAAGCCGCCAAAGCTATCAAACCGCTACGTATCGGATTCTTCATTTCCATCCACTTCTTGTCTGAAAGGGGGCAAAGATACAAAAATACTTTGACTTACCGCCAATTCAGCCCCACCGCAACATTCCGTTCTCTTGGAATTTTCTACCGAACCACCAATTTTCCCATAGCCGTCCATGAACCCTTTCCGTCGCGCACGCGCACCACGTAACTTCCCGGCTGAACAGACAGCCGCAGCGTGTGGATCCTGTGGAACGCCTTCTCATACACCGGCTTGCCCGTGCCGTCGAACACCTCGATCGTGCC
>CAMWTX010000093.1 GCA_947177315.1 uncultured Bacteroidales bacterium
GCCGCAAACTCCCCGACGGCGCTTACTTTTACTTTATCTCCTACAAAAACGCCTACGGAAAAAAGAAATATCAGAGCGGAAGCATCACGATTCTCGGCTCCAGGGAGTGAGGCGTCCACCGCACCTTCCAACGAAGCGAATTGTCATCCAAAACACCAAATCGAAGGTAAAAAGTGTTTTGGATTGGGTCGCTTAGCGAACCGTTAATGTGTTGGCCAGTTCCTTCTCATCCACCCCATCGAAATTCCCCGAAGTCATCCACAGCAGATTGGCGTTCTTCCAGGCCATGGCCTTCAGATCGCGCACCAGCAGGGCGCTGTCGTCATAGACATGCAGGTCTTTCCGGCCAAAGGCCTCGTAGATCATATCGGCGGTGATGGGTTCCAGTTTCTTGTGTTCCACCGCCTTGGGGTTGAAATAGACAAAAGCCGTATCCGCCTTGTCCATGCAGCCCTTGTAGTGCGAAAAGAAAATCTTGCTGAGGCTGCTGAAGGTATGCAGTTCCATGCACGCCACCAAGGCACGTTGCGGATATTGTTCCTTTACCGCCGCAATCGTAGCCTGCAGTTTGGAGGGCGAATGGGCAAAGTCCTTATAGACAGTTACCGATACCGCCGCATTTTCAGCAATTTTTTCCAAGCGGCGCGAAGCCCCTTTGAAATGCACGATGCTTTTCAGGAAGACCTCATCTTCCACGCCCAAGCTGCGGCATACCTGCCATGCGGCAAAGATGTTCTGCATATTGTGACGGCCGAACACCTGCAAAGGATATACCTTGCCCCCATGAAGCAATTCCGTACCGTTCTCGGCAACGCGGTATTCCGGCACCGAGTACGGGCGGAACGTAATGTCGGTGCGTTCTTTCTTGAGGTTTTCGGCTATCTTCCTTACCTCCGGGTCTTCCTCATAATAGGCGAATGTGCCTTGGGGCTCGATGCTCTTGGCAAAGAGGTCGAACTGGGAAACATAATTCTCGAAAGTGGGGAAAACGTTGATGTGGTCCCAGGCGATACCGTTCACCACCGCGATGTCGGGATGGTAAAGGTGAAATTTGGGGCGGCGGTCAATCGGCGAGGTCAGGTATTCATCGCCCTCCAGTACCATTACCTTAGCGGTGCTGCTGAGGCGCACCATGATGTCGTAGCCTTCCAACTGCGCGCCCACCATATAGTCGCATTCCAGGCCGGCATCCTTGAGCACGTGCAGAATCATGGCCGTTACCGAAGTCTTTCCGTGGCTTCCGCCCACCACCACGCGCGTTTTGTCTTTCGACTGTTCGTAGAGGTATTCCGGATAGGAGTAGATTTTAAGTCCCAGTTCCTTGGCGCGCAACAGTTCGGGATTGTCCGCGCGGGCGTGCATGCCCAGAATCACGGCATCCAAATCGGAGGTGATGCGCTGCGGAAACCAACCCGGCTGGGCAGGCAACAAACCGTAGCGTTCCAAACGGCTCTTGGCGGGATCGAAAATCTCGTCGTCCGAACCGCTTACTTCATACCCTTTCAAATGCAGTGCCATGGCCAAATTGTGCATGGCGCTGCCCCCTATGGCGATAAAATGTACTTTCATGGCGGAAACGCAATGTGTGGTTTATTTCTTACGGGCCAGCAAGGCTTCGGCTTTCTTGACGATGCCGGCGGCGTTCAAACCGTAGAGGTCAAGCAGTTCCTGCGGCTTTCCGCTTTGGCCGAAACGGTCATCCACCCCCAGCATTTCCATGGGAACGGGATAATTCCGAATCAGGAAATTAGCCACCGCGTCGCCCAGACCGCCGTTGAGCTGGTGTTCTTCGCAAGTGAGCACGCAACCTGTTTTCTTGACCGAAGCCAACACGCAGGCCGTGTCGAGCGGTTTGAGCGTAGCCATATCGATTACTTCGGCATGGATGCCTTTCTGTTCCAAAGCCTCCGCCGCTTCCAAGGCCGGCCATACCAAATGCCCGATGGCGATAATCGTCAGGTCGCTCCCCTCTTGCAGCACATAGCCTTTGCCGATTTCAAACGGACGGTCGGCCGGCGTGAAATTGGGCACGGTGGGACGCCCGCAGCGCAGATACACCGGCCCGGCGTATCTTGCCACCGCCACGGTTGCCTGCACCGCCTGGTTGTAGTCACAAGGGTGAACCACCGCCATGCCCGGCATCATGCGCATCATGCCCATGTCTTCCAGAGCCTGGTGCGTGGCACCGTCCTCGCCCACGCTCAGACCCGCATGCGGCGCGTAAATCTTTACATTGGCCTGGGAATAAGCCACCGACTGACGGATCTGGTCATACACACGCCCGGTGGAAAATTCGGCGAAAGTGCCCGTAAAGGGAATCTTGCCCGCCACTGCCAGACCGGCGGCGATGCCTATCATGTTGGCTTCGGCGATCCCCACTTGAAAGAAACGTTCGGGATAAGCCTTGGCAAAAGCGTCCATCTTTACCGAACCGGTCAGGTCGGCCGCCAGCGCAACCACTTGCGGCAACTCCTGCGCGGCCAGCATCAGCCCCGCGCCGAATCCGGAACGTGTATCTTTTTTTTCGGTGTAGGAATATTTATTCATGGCTTGTAGGTTTTCTCATTTACAAATTCACATCTACCGTGGCTCCAGGCTTGAGCACGAAGGTTTTCTCGCGCGTTGCCGAAGTGCGCAGGTTGTAGCGCGAACGATACACGATGCGGTAGGGTCCGGGGCGCAGATAAAGGGTTTCGGAGGTCTTGTCCTCCGAAAAGTTATATATCAGTTTCTGCGAGCCATCCTCTTCCAACAAATAGAGCGTACCGTAGCCCGAACCGTTGCGCCGGAACACCAGGATGCCCAGCATCGGCAAATCAATCGTGGTGGTCTTGTTGGGGCTTATCGCCACATTCTTGAGGCTTACGGGCGGCAAGGTAAGGATGTCTATGTCGTACGTGCCCGCCAGATAACGGTTGTTGGCGTTTATGTACTGCACGTTCACAATTTCCGTCTGCCCCGGTTTGCGAACCACGCAAGGGGTGTTTTCGGTAACCGAAGCGCGTGAACCCTTCATCGAAACCAGTAGGTTGCCCTGCGCGGCAGGTGCCGCTATGGTGTTGTGCCGTCCGGTGCGGACCACAATCGAATCCATGCGCAAGGGCGGCAAGGTATGCACCACCATGTCGTACACATGCAAGGGGTCGAGGGTCAAGGTGTCGGGGCGTCCGTAATAATTGAGCGTATGCACGTAGTTGTAAACCACGTTGCCCGAAACATGGTCATAAAAGGTCATGTTCAGGTTGGTAACCGTGGGCGAACCGTCGGCGTCGAGCAGGTTCACCTGCGCGGTGGTATTGTTCAAGGCTTGGGAGATAACGATTTCGAACGCCCGTACAAAGTCGTTTTCGTCGGAAGCGTCGAAATATTCGCCCACACATTGAAATTCGTTCGAGAAGTCTTTGCCGATGCCGATAATGAAAGGCTTGAGCGCGATGCCCTGTTTTTGAAGAATCCGGGAGGCCGCACAGGGGTCGCCTCCGCATTCCTCGATGCCGTCGGTGATAAGGATAATCAGGTTGCGGCAGTTATCGCAAGGCGGAAAATCCTTGGCGGCCTCGGTAAGCGAATAAGCGATAGGGGTTGCGCCCTTGGGCACGAGACCTTTGATTACCTGCACTATCTTTTTGCCGTTGCCGAAAGAAAAAGGAACTTCCAGCTTGCTGTCGTTGCAATCCAAGGGAGGGTAATGGCTCTGATGCCCATACACGCGCAAGGCCAGCTGCACGTTGTCGAGCCGGCTCAACGAATCCACGATTTCTGACACAAGCCTCTTGGAGATAACCATTTTAGATGCGCTCTGCCAACGGGCGTTCATCGAGTTGGAGGCATCGTAGATAAGCAGAATACGGTTCAAGGGGCGCGCTCCCTCCTGCCCTTGCGCCAGAAGCGGCAACAGCAGGCAGCAAGCCAGTGCCCAAAGTCTTATCTTATGGAAATATCCGCCTAAGCCTTGCATGTTCGGGGCATTTTAATAATCACCGTATTGCGTTTGGGGCAGTTGCGCGAGGGCGGCCTGCGCCTGTTCGTCGTTGGGCGCGGTGCCGTGCCATTTGGCGAGGTTCTTCATGAAATCCACACCAAAACCCATTTCGGTGCGCATCACAATCATCACCGGTTTTCCCTTTCCCGTATGTTCCCGTGCGGTTTTGAGCGTGCTTTCCACTTGCGCCACATCGTTGCCGTTCATCGAAAGCACGTCCCAGCCGAACGCGGTGAACTTGGCGTTCAAATCGCCCAGATCCATCACATCCTTGGTGGCGCCGTCTATCTGCAAACCGTTGTGATCCACCACCGAAATCAGATTATCCACTTTCTTGGCACCGGCAAACATGGCGCTTTCCCAAATCTGCCCTTCTTCCAGTTCGCCATCGCCGTGGAGGGTATAGACAAGATGCCGGTCACCGTCCATTTTCTTGGCCAAGGCCATGCCGATGGCGTTCGACATGCCCTGCCCCAGCGAGCCGGAGGCCATGCGGATGCCGGGCAAATGGTGGGATATGCTGGGATGCCCTTGCAGACGGCTTCCCAACTGGCGCAAGGTGCCCAATTCGGAAACCGGGAAATAGCCGGTACGCGCCAGAACGCTGTAAAGCACCGGTGCGATATGTCCGTTGGAAAGGAAAAATACGTCCTGCCCCTTGCCGTCGAGGCTGAATTTTTCCGGGCTGTGTTCCATCATGTTGAAGTACAGAACCGTCATAAAATCGGCGCATCCCAAAGAGCCGCCCGTATGACCCGATTTGGCCGCATGAATCATACGTACCACATCTCGGCGAACCTGGGAGGACATCTGTTGTAATTCTGCTTGGCTTAACATCTTAATGCAGTATTTGGAGGAATATCGTTAAGTTACAAATTTCGGAAAAAAAACGACATCTGCAAAGGCGGTTTTCTTGTAGAACAGTACATAATAGACTAATTCTTCCGTAGCGTGCGGTTAATCATAGGCCTTTCTATCACCAAAGGGCAACCTTGCCGATGTAACCCAAATCGAGCGTAGCGGAGGCAATGCCCAATGCTTTGAAAACACGGCTCATGGTAGGCAGCGTGATAACGCTCTTGCCTTTTTCGAGGCGCGAAATCTGTGCCCGTTGAACGCCTATCCTTTTTCCTAACTCTTCTTGGGTCAGGTGTTGCGCCTGCCGGGCTTTCTTAATGGCTTCCCCCACATAATAAGCATGAAGCTCTTCTTTGAGCCTAACCTCCATGCCATCCCTTTCGGGCGTGCCTTTCTTGCCCCAAACATCATCCACCAATACGCTCAAGGGCGTTAATTTATGCCTCGTCATAATCTTTGCCTTTCTGTATAAAGTATTCGAGCCGTATTGCTTCAGCCTTCCTAATTTCCTTTTTCGGTGTCTTTTGGGTTTTCTTTACCATTCCATGAGTGGCAATCACCAAGGTTTCCTTTTCGGTGTCCCAAAAGGAGAACAGCCGGTAACACACTCCGTTGAACAAGGTGCGGAATTCCCAAATAGGCGTATTGCCGCCCAATTTCTTGAAAAGGTCTTTATCCATTTCCCCGCCCTCCACGCGCAGAAGATTATAGGTTATTTTCTTCTGAGCCTTTTCCGATAGCGAGCGGATAAATGATTCCGCCTCTTCCATCAACACCACGGTGATTTTTAACCCCTCCATATCCGTGAATTAAAAATCAATGCAAAGATAATAATTGTTTCCATGCAATGAAACTTTTTTTTTAGTTGGAATATATACTATAAACCCCGAAATTTGATTTTATCGAAAAAATGGATTGCCGATTTCGAAGGCAAGAAAAAATGATTTTGGATGGTGAGATGCGAGGCGGAAGGCGCAGGCAACGAGGGAGCGTACTTATGTACGTGACCGAGGAAGACAAGCCTTCCAACGAAGCAGATTGCCGTCCAAAATCATTTTTAAGTCTTGTGTTTTTCTTTTTTGGCCGCAGGAAACAAAATATTGTTCAATATTAGTCTGTACCCCGGCGAATGCGGGAACAGATTCAAATCCGTGGGAGGATTGCCCACGAAATGCTGGTAGTCTTCGGGGTCGTGGCCGCCGAGAAAAGTCCAGGTACCTTTGCCGTAGGTACCGTGGATATAACGCGCCTCGCCCAAAGCCTCGTTCTGACCGAGAACGGTAACGTTGGGCTTGAGAAAGTCGCGGCGGAAAGCCGTGGTCTGCCCCATGAAGCCGTGGATCACCTTTTCGTGGTTCTGGCAGAGCATGGTGGGAATCCAATCCCATTTGGCGGAAAATTCAAAGAGGTTGAAAAAATCGTTTTTGGCATTGAGGGAACGCGGACGGGTCAGGGTTACGTCTATATCCGAAATTTCGTAGAGATAAGGA
>CAMWTX010000094.1 GCA_947177315.1 uncultured Bacteroidales bacterium
GTTGAGCATCATGTAGGTGCTTGCCAATTCGTTGTAGATACGCGGCATATAGGGCGACTGGGCAAACTGTTCGGTCATCTTGAGCAGGTAGTCTGCCTTGGAAGCGTACAAACCGCGCGCCCCCTGACAAAGGGCTATCTGGAAATAGACATAATCGGCAGGCTTGTAGCCCTGTTGCAAGGCGGATGTATAAGACTCCACCGCCGGTTCGTATTCTTCCTGCATATAACGGCAGTCTCCCAAACGTCCGTAGGCATCCGCCACAAAGGGAGCGTCGGCAAGCGTGGCGGGACGTTTCAGGTAATCTTCGAAATAGCGCACCGCCAAGGGATAGTTTACCATTTCCATCGCCGTGTAGCCCAAATTATAAAGAGCCTGGGCGTATTCGGGCTGCTTTTGGGCCACCTGGCTGTTGATGAAGCGTCCGTACGCCTTCTGCGCCGCGGCGTAGTTGCCGGCCACAAACTGGCATTCGCCCTGCCAGAAGTATGAACGGGCGGTAAGGCCTTCGTCGTAGCCGTTAGCGGCGCAACGTTCAAAGAACGTCAACGCCGTGCCGTAGGCGCGGCGTTGGAAGGCTTCCACACCTTTGTTGAAATACAGACGCTGTTCGGCCTCCTGCAACTGGGGTGTGTTCCGGCCTATCTTCTCCAGGGAAGCCAGCGCCATATCATAGTTCTTGGTGGTCATGTAGATGCTCACCAAATACGAGTAGATGCGCTTGCTGTAGGGCGATTGCGGATAGGCGGCCAAAAAATCCTCCATCACCTTGACGGATTCATGGTAAGGCATCAGCCCCAGTTCGTACGCCAACTGCGCCTGGTGGTACATGGCATCTTCCTGCATCACGGCGTTCTGCCCCTGTATCTTGGCGGCATCGGCAAAGGCGTTCATGGCGAATTTCTTCTGCCCCTGCATCGCATAGCAATACGCCAGATGGTACAAGGTAGTCTGTTTCAAGGCATCATCGGGCGCCAAAGGCAAGACCCCCTGGAAATAATAGGCCGCCGAATCATAGTAGCGGTTCTTGTAATAGCAGTAGCCCAGGATAAAACGGCCGTCGGCATCGGGCACCACCGCTGAGTTATGAAAGAAAGCGGTAAGATAAGGCAAGGCTTCCTTGTAACGGCCTTCCTTATAGCAGGCTTCGCCCAGCAAACGCCCTATCTCGGCGGCACGCTGCGGATTGCGCGCGTTCTCCATCAGTTCGGGACCCAGTTCGAGCACCTTCTTGGTATCGCCCAAGGCATGGTAAATCTGCAACTGGTAAAGCGGCACAATCGAAGCGAAAGTGGGGTCGTCCTGTATCTCGTTGAACGCATCCAGCGCGCCCTTGTACATGCCTTCGGTATAAAGGATATAGGCGTAGTAATAGGTAGCCACCACCCGGTAGCGGTTATCGTGGTCTTTCAGGCGCGAAAAAGCCAACTTGGCCTCCGCATATTTCTTCTGCACAAAAGCCGCGTAACCGCTGCGGAAATAGTAACGGTCGGCTTCCTCTCCCTTGAGGCTGGCCTCCACCGGATCCACCTTCTGAAAATATTCGTAGGCCGAACGGTAGCGTTTGTAGTCGTACTCAAAGTTGGCCAACTGCAGGTAGGCCGTATTCACACGGTTGCTGTTGGGATAGGTTTCCACGAAATCGCGCAAGGCCGAAGCCCCGTTCTTGTGGAACAGCATTACATCGCACATGGCGCGGTAATACATCGCCTCCGAAGCGTAATAGGCATCTTCGGCCGGGTCGATACGACGCTGAACCACGCCGAAAGCCCGTTTGGCCGCCCCGTACTTGGCATTCTGATAGAGGCGCACGGCATCGTAAAAACCCTGCCCGGGTTCATCGTAACGTGCCGTATTCTGCCCCTGGAGGCAGGCCCAAGCCGACAACAGCACGCCTATGGCTAAAATATGTTTCCTCATGTCTTACCGATGTTTGGGTTTTACGGCAAACTTCATCTTGTAATCGTGCGAAACGGCGCCTTTGGAAATATTGTCCAACCTGCGGCGCAACAGCGTTTTGCGCAAAGAACTCAGATGATCCACGAACACCTTGCCGTTCAGGTGGTCGCATTCATGCTGCAGCACGCGCGCCACATAACCCTCGTGCGTTTCATCGTGCCACTGCCCGGTCATGTCCATATAGCGTATCTTGATACGTGCATGGCGTTCCACGTCTTCGTGCACCCCCGGAAAACTCAGGCAACCCTCGTTGAACGACCATGTCGGGCCGTCTTCTTCGTATATCTCGGGGTTCAGCAAGGCCTTGCGGAAACCCGCCGCCTTAGGATCTTCTTCGGCAAAAGGATTGGCATCCACCACAATCAGTTTGAGCGAAAGCCCTATCTGCGGAGCGGCAAGCCCTACCCCGTTGGCTTCTTCCATGGTCTGGAACATATCTTCCACCAAGGCTTCCAAGCCGGGGTAATCGATGCCGATTTCTTCTGTCTGACGACGGAGCACCGGGTCTCCGTACGCCACAATGGGATATATCATAGGTTATTGAATTGCATATAGGTTTGTAGAATCAAGGTAGCGCTCACCTTATCAACTACGGCTTTGTCCTGCCGTTGCTTCTTCTTGGCGCCCATCTCGAGAATGGAACGCTGGGCGATGCAAGACGTAAAACGCTCATCGACCCTTTTGAGCGGTATCTGCGGATAGGTTTTCCGGAAACGGTTCACGAAAGGCGTAATGAAGCGTTCGCTTTCGGAGGGCGTGTAATCCATCTGCCGGGGTTCTCCCACCACCACGCAATCCACGCCTTCTTTTTCCATGTAATCCTTGAGGAAATCCCACAGCTGGCCGGTCGGCACGGTCTGCAATCCCGTTGCGATAATGCGCAGAGGGTCGCTTACGGCAATGCCGCAACGCTTCTTTCCATAGTCGATAGCCAAAATACGCCCCATGATTCCACAATAATCAAATCATGCGAATTTAAGGATAAACGAAGCCTGCTCCGTGAAAGACAACGGATAGTTTCCAACTTTGGAATGTTGATTAAATGGTACAAAGAAAAGATTCAGGGAATGACGGGAGCGCGCTAATTAATAACGGTACTCGGTAACGTTAAACACAGGCGTATTGGAATAGAACACCTGCAGGAGCTTGAGCATCTCCGCACGCGCCTCTTCCACCGTATCGGCAAAAATCGCTTCGTTCTTCTCTCCGATACTGTTGTTCATCACGATATAAGTGTCGTGCTCCTTGTTATACTGAAAAACAAAATAATAGGTGGGTTCGTGCTGGATGATGTAAGACTGCTTGGGTTCCAGCAAGGATATGAACATCACCAAAGCCTTGTCCAAATCGGGTTCAAAAACGTTCTCGCCATCGGAAGACACACAGAAGGCCTGCTCAAAAACATCGTGCGAAAAATTGGCCAAGGGCTTGTTGTAGTCGGAGGAACTTACCAACGTAAGGTCGATATACGAACTTTGCGCCCGCACGCAGACCATACCGCTCAATACGAAAAAGAGCGATAACAAACACATATAAAAGCGTTTTCTCTGCATTTTGAACCTAAACGTTTCGAATCGCAAATATAAAACCCTTTCGCACGAATTACAAACGTGCAACGGATTTTTTTATCAACGGTTCTTAACTTTTATCAACCGTCAGCGAATCACCCCCCGCGGACGACGCAACACCACATTCTCCATGCGTTCGTCCGAATCGAAACCGTCGCCCTCCAACACCAAGCCGGGGCTTACCTTGCGGACCGGCACATCCGAATAAATCTTCTTGGTCTGCTGGTTCCAGAACAAAGCCTCGGTATAAATCGTGTCGAGCGAACGGTAATCATACACCTGCACGTTGCCGAAAAACTTCATCAGCTTCTTTTCCTGCAGGTTGATGGCCGAATCGGCCAGCATCAGCACATCCACCGCCGTTCCGTCCTCGTTATAGAAAGTGGATTTTATGCCCTTGGGAAATACCTGCCGCGGGTCGGCATCCGCCTCCTCGCCCGTATAGTTGCTCATAAGCGGATATTCCATATAGACCTGCGCCTTGCCCGCCTCGGTGGCCAAGGTGCTTGAGCCATATACTGTCTGCCCCGGGGCCGTGGCTATATCCTCAAACGGCATAAAGACCGCTTTCCTGCCGTTGCACGAAGCAAGCAGGAAAGCGGCCACACCCAACAGAATAAAAATCCGTCTGTCCATTATCTTTCAGAATAAGGCCTACCGGCTGGCACGGATGGTCGTGGTATGGGTGAACCAGCAGGAAACCGTGTAGGTATCGCCTTCCTTCAGGCCGTAGGTAAACAAATCGTCGGAAGAGGGGAAATGCGCCGAATAGGTGGCTATCAATTTATTGACGGTTTCCGCCAAGGAAGGATCCACGTTGCGGGCCTTTACGAACATATCCACAGCAGCCCAAAGCGGGGCACGGGAGGCCACCGGCGTGCCGTCTCCCTTGCAGCTGCCGGTGCTGGCGGCATAAAGGCTGCCCAGCAGGATATAAGCCTTACCGTTGTTTGGATTGATTTCCAATGCCTTGTTGCAGGCATTCCGGCCTTCGGAAAGACGTTCCATTTTCAAAAAGGCATCCCCTAAGAGCAAATAAGCGTTTTCCTTATCGGAATCGGATTCCAACTGGCCGATGATTTCGTCGGTCAGATACGAGACCGCCTTGGCGTAATCGCCCTTGGAATAGCACATCTTGGCCATCATATAGGCGCTTTGCGGCGTGGGTTCCAGTCCGTAGAGAGCCTCGGTCATCTTAAAGAAGATTTCCGAATCGGTGCAGGAACGCAGGTTCAGCATACGGGTGGCTTTCTTGAGAAAGTTCACATCCGAAGCCGAAGTTTCAAACTTCTTGGTATAGATAGGAATAAGGTCCTGACAGGCAGCATAGGGTTCAAACAGGGAGTTGAGCCCGTTTTCGCGTTCGGCAATCTTGTCGTTGGCCGGGTTCAGCCTGGCGATGGTTTCCAAAGCGGTGGAAGCCTGGTCGTAGGCGTTGATCAAGGCTTCCTTGTCCATCAAATCAGCCTTGAAAGCATCGCAGCAGGCGCCGAAAAACATTTCGGGAATGTTTTCGAAATTCTTCACCTTGGCGGATTCTTCCACATATTCCATCGCCTGGGTATAGACCTCCAGATAAGCCTTGATGTCTTTGGGTCGATAAGTGCGCATATCGGAAGCCTTCATGCCCAGACAGTAACCGGTTTCGCCGAAATACTGGCGGCGCAAATCCCACAGCGATATCAGTTCGTCGATGTAAGCGGCCCGCACGGTGGCATCCTTTTCTTTGGCAATCATATTCTTAAGAATGGTATTGCCTCGGATAAAGTTGTTTTTGGAAGAAGTGGGGCACAATTCCAGCACTTTTTTCCATGCCCCGTAAGCGTCGGCATAGTTCTTCTGTTTAAAGAACTCCTGATAAACCGAAAGGTTCTGGAGGCAGCTCACGCTGTCTTCGGGGGTCGCACCGTATTTTTGCGCATGCACGGACGTAGCGCAAACCAAGGCCAATGCTACAACAAAAATCTTTTTCATTTCAAGTATCTCCTTTTTAATTTTTTTCGATTAATCGTACTTAGGCTTCACGAACCAAGTTTCCACCGAAGAGAAACTTACTCCGATACGCAGGTAATCTTCCCTTATCTGCCCCCGGTTGAGCGAACCGGTCTTGCCGTATTGCAACCCCAGGTTGATGAGCGAGCGCGATTTGCGCACCGGGATGCCCACCCCCACGCTTATCCCGAAGGATTGCAGGCGGTGCCCTTCGTAAGAAACGCACTGCTGCTGGTAGAAACCGCCGATGCGGTATGCCACCCGACGTGCCTTGGAGGCCGCCTGCGGGTCGTTTTTCAATTCCGCGCCCGCGTTGACCGACAGGGTGTTGTCGAAATAGTCATACACCTTGCCGTAGTCCTGAAATTCTTTCCACCAGGTATAGGACACATCCACGCCTATCACATACTGACCGCGCCTTTCGTAAGAAATGCCCGCCTTTACCGAGGAAGGTAGCACTACCTTGCCTTTGCGCGCCGCCGAGGGCAGGAAAGCCGTATCGGCGTTGGAGGAGAACACGCCCTGCGCCATCGTGGTGCGCTTGCCGTAGAGCGTGGAGGCAAAACTATAGGCCGCCCCGATGGTCAGGTAGTGGTCCCGATAGACCCTGGCCGCGTAGGTGATGCCCAAATCGGCCGAAAAGCCGTTCAGCCGCGTTTCGGTATAGAACTTGGCCTGCCCCGCGTAAGCCGCCAAAGTATCGTCCAGATAGGCGAGCGTGGCGTTCTGGGTCAGGTTGCCGAACAGATAACTGAGGTTCACGCCCACCGAAACGGGTCCCCAGCCGAAAG
>CAMWTX010000095.1 GCA_947177315.1 uncultured Bacteroidales bacterium
CGCGCCGATGGTACTGCATCTAAAGTGTGGGAGAGTAGGTCGTCGCCGCCCATAGGAAGCCCCGATAAATCGGGGCTTTTTTTATGCAAAAAGCGATTTGGAGGCGGTCTGCTTCGTTGAAAAGCTTGGCTTCCTCAGTCACGTACAAAAGTACGCTCCTTCGTTGCCTACGCTTTTCGCCTCGCATCCCATCCTCCAAATCACTTTTTGCTCTCACGCGCAGGGTGGGTTGCTTCGTTGGAAAGTTTGGAACTTCCCTTAGGGAAATTTTCTGTATATTCGCAGGTTTAAACAAAACCAGAATCTACGATGGAACTGACCGATCAGGAGATGTTCAGGCGTAAGGCCAAAGAAGAGTTGGAAAACATGGGTATCAACCCTTATCCCGCTCCTACGTTTGAAGTGAATGCCAATGTGCAGGAAATCCTTGCCAAGTTTCCGCAAGACAATACCTTGTTTCAGAGCGTGAGCATCGCCGGCAGGATTATGAGCCGCCGCGTGATGGGAGCGGCATCCTTTGCCGAACTGCAAGACGAAACGGGACGCATACAGCTTTATGTCAAGCGCGATGAAATCTGCCCGGGCGAAGACAAGACCCTTTACAATACCGTATTCAAGAAACTTACCGATATAGGCGATATCGTAGGCGTGAAAGGTTTTGTGTTCACCACCCAGATGGGCACCACCAGCATACATGTAACCTCGTTTACGATGCTGAGCAAGTCGTTGCGCCCCTTGCCTATCGTAAAGGAAAAAGACGGGCAGACTTTCGATGCCTTTACCGACCCCGAACAACGCTACCGCCAACGCTATGTGGATTTGATTGTGAACCCGCAGGTGCGCAAGGTGTTTGTGCAGCGCACGCAGTTGGTAAACACCATGCGCCAGTTTTTGGCCGAAAAGGGCTATCTGGAAGTGGAAACGCCCATTCTGCAGCCGCTTTACGGCGGTGCGGCGGCCCGTCCGTTCAAGACGCATCACAATACCCTCGATACAACGCTTTATCTGCGTATCGCCAACGAATTGTATCTCAAACGCCTCGTGGTGGGCGGTTATAACGGCGTGTTCGAATTCTCGAAAGATTTCCGCAACGAAGGCATGGACCGCTTTCATAATCCGGAGTTCACGCAGATGGAACTTTATGTAGCCTATAAAGACTACGAATGGATGATGGACTTAGTGGAAGAGATGGTGGAAAAAGTGGCGATGGCCTTGCACGGCACCACGCAGGTGCAGGTAGGGGAGAACCTTATCGACTTTAAGCGCCCCTGGAAACGTTATACGATGTTTGAAGCCATCGAGCACTTTACGGGCATCGACGTTTCGCAGATGGATGAAGCTCAGTTGCGGCAGACCGCGCGTCAACTGGGTGTTCCCGTGGATGACACGATGGGTAAGGGCAAGCTGATCGATGAGATTTTTGGGGAAACCTGCGAATCGAAACTGATTCAGCCCACGTTTATCTACGACTATCCTATCGAAATGTCGCCGCTCACCAAGAAACACCGCAGCAAGCCGGGGCTTACCGAACGTTTCGAAGCCATGTGCAACGGCAAGGAACTCTGCAATGCATATTCGGAACTGAACGACCCGATTGACCAGCGTGAACGTTTTCAGGCGCAGTTGGAACTGGGCAAACGGGGCGACGAAGAAAGCATGGTGCTGGACGAAGATTTCCTGCGCGCGCTCGAATTCGGCATGCCGCCCACCGCAGGGCTGGGTATCGGCATCGACCGTCTGAGCATGATCATGACCAACTCCAATTCGATTCAGGACGTGTTGTTCTTTCCGCAGATGAAGCCCGAAGTAAAGGTGGAAAAGGCGGATAAGACGGAAAAGGAATAAGGGAAGTTTGTCCGGTTCGCCCCGTAACGATGGAAAAAAGGAAAATACAGCTTTTCGTACCTTGTTGCATAGACCAGCTCTATCCGCAAACGGCTTTCAACACTATCCGGGTGTTGGAGCATCTGGGCGTGGAGGTGGAATACAGCCCGGAACAGATCTGTTGCGGGCAGACGGCCTTTAAAAATGGTTATTGGGACGAGGCCAAGGAAATAGGCGAGAAGTTTCTGCACGATTTCGGCTCGGGGCTTCCGGTGGTGTGTCCTTCGGCTTCTTGCGTGGGATATATCAAGAACTATTACTGGAAACTGTTCTTCAATACCGGCCTGCATTTGGAATACCGCAAGCTGCGAGAGAATATCTATGAGTTTACCGACTATATCGTAAACGTGTTGCGGGTGTCTGACACGGGCAGCACCTTTGCGCATAAGGTTACCTATCATGATTCCTGCGCCGCCTTGCGCGAATACGGCCTGGTGGAAGAACCGCGGCTGTTGCTCTCGAATGTGAAAGACTTGGAACTGGTCGAAATGGAAAAAACGAGCCAGTGCTGCGGATTCGGCGGTATGTTCTCGATGGGATTCGAGCCGGTTTCGGTGGCGATGACCGAACAGAAAGTAAACAACGCCCTGGCTACCGAGGCCGAATATATCGTTTCGACCGATGCCACCTGTCTCGGCAATATGGAGGCATACATCAAAAAGCAAAAACTGCCCATCAAGTGCATACACATCGCCGATGTGTTGGCGCAGGGCCTGGAAAAGAAATGAGCGACGCGATAAAACACGAGTGTGGCATTGCCTTGTTGCGGCTGCGCAAACCGATAGAATATTACCGAAAAAAATACGGCGACAGCCTTTACGGGCTGGGCAAGATGTACCTGCTGATGGAAAAGCAGCACAACCGGGGACAGGACGGTGCGGGCATGGCCTGCATCAAGTTCGGGATGCCGCCGGGAAGCACCTACACAGACGTGGTGCGTAGCAATTCCGCCACGCCGATCAAAGAGATCTTTCAGCAGACTTATTCGCAGATAGAACGTTTGGTGGGTTCCGACGGAAGCCGTTACACCGATATGGATTGGGTAAAGCGGAACCTGCCTTTCAGCGGCGAGTTGTTTTTAGGGCATCTGCGTTACGGAACGTTCGGCAAGAACGATATCCGCAATATCCATCCGTTTATCCGCCAAAGCAACTGGAAAACCCGCCATCTGATTATCGCCGGTAATTTCAACCTGACCAATATCGATGAGCTGTTCGATGACCTGGTGGAATCGGGACAGCATCCGGTGATGTTGGGCGATACGATTACGGTGCTGGAAAAGCTGGCCAAGTTTCTGGATCACGAGAACCAGCGGCTTTACGACGAGTATAAGCAAGCGGGTCATAGCAAGGTGGAGATTTCGGCCATCATGCCGGAGGCGCTCGATTTGAAAGCGATTGTAAAGAAAGTGGCCTCGGATTGGGACGGCGGTTTTGTTTTCGGCGGCATGGTGGGCTATGGCGATGCCTTTGTGATCCGTGACGCCAAGGGAATCCGCCCGGCCTTCTATTACATGGACGACGAAGTGCTGGTGGTGGCTTCCGAACGCCCGGCCATACAGACGGTTTTCAACGTTCCTTTTGAAGCCGTGAAGGAACTCCCGGCAGGCCATATCATTCTGTCTCGTTACAACGGAGAGGTGGAGGTTACGCCTTGTTTGAAGACCGATGGCACGTATGCTCCCTGTTCCTTTGAACACATCTATTTTTCGCGCGGCACGGATGCGGAGATTTACCGTGAACGCAAGCGTTTGGGGGCCTTGTTGGTTCCCGATGTGCTCAAGGCCATCGACTACGATTTGGAGAATACCGTCTTTACCTCCATTCCCAATACGGCGCAGGTTGCCTATACGGGTATGCGCGATGAAATATACGCCTATAATGAACGGCAGAAAATAGAGGCGATTCAGGCCTTGGGCGCGAACCCGAAAAAGGAGGATTTGGAAAAGGTGCTTCTTTTCAATCCGCGTATGGAGCAGATTGTGGTGAAAGACGCCAAGATGCGCACCTTCATTACCGGCGACGACCAGCGCAAGAATCTGGTGAACCATATCTACGATGTTACCTACGGGCAGGTGCGGGAATACCGCGACACGCTGGTGGCTATCGACGACTCGATTGTGCGGGGAACGACCTTGCGCGAGAGCATTCTTCGAATATTAGATCGCCTTGGCCCCAAAAAGATAGTGATTGTTTCTTCCGCGCCGCAGATACGCTATCCCGATTGCTACGGCATCGACATGGCCAAACTGGGCGATTTCATCGCTTTTCAGGCCACGGTGTCGCTGCTTAGGGAACGCGGTCTGGAAGAGGTGCTTACCGATACCTACCGCAAGTGCAAGGAACAGCTTGAAAAGCCGAGACGCGAGGCGGTGAACCATGTCAAGGCGGTGTATGCGCCCTTTACCGATGCGGAAATTTCGGAGCGGATTGCGCAGATGCTCAAGACCGATGCCATCCAAGCGGAAGTGGCGGTGATTTACCAAAGTGTGGAGAACCTGCACAAGGCCTGTCCCCATTCGCAGGGTGACTGGTATTTTACGGGCGATTATCCCACACCCGGAGGCAACGCGGTGGCTTGCCGGGCGTTTGTCAATTATATGGAAAATAAAAACACGAGGGCATATTAAGATGAAAACAATCCTGATTACCGGCGGTGCCGGCTTTATCGGTTCGCATTTGGTTCGCCATTGGGTAAAGGCCTATCCCGACACGAAGGTGGTGAACCTGGATAAGCTTACCTATGCGGGGAATCTCGAAAACCTCAAGGATATTGAGGCGATGCCCAACTATGTGTTTGAAAAGGGCGATATCGTGGATTCGGATTTCGTTACCGCCTTGTTCGAGAAATACCGTTTCGACGGAGTGATCCACCTGGCCGCCGAATCGCATGTGGACCGCTCTATCTCCAACCCGATGGAGTTTATCCGCACCAATATCGTGGGTACGGTAACTTTGCTCAACGCGGCGCGGGCGGCCTGGAACGGCCATTTCGAAGGCAAGCGTTTTTACCATGTGAGCACCGACGAGGTATATGGCTCCTTGGGCAACGAGGGCTATTTTACCGAAATCACACGCTATGATCCGCGCAGTCCTTATTCGGCCTCCAAAGCCAGTTCAGACCACTTGGTGCGCGCCTATCATCATACCTACGGGATGCCCGTGGTCATTTCCAATTGCTCGAACAATTACGGCGGATTCCAGTTCCCCGAAAAACTGATACCGCTTGTGATCAACAATATCCGCAACCGTAAGCCGCTGCCCGTTTACGGCAAGGGGCTCAATGTGCGCGACTGGCTGTATGTGGGGGATCACGTGCAGGCCATCGACCTTATCTTTCACAAGGGGGCGGATGGCGAAACCTATAATGTGGGCGGTCACAACGAAAAGCAGAACATCGAAATCGTCAAACTGCTCTGCCGTCTGGTGGACCGCAAGCTGGGACGTCCGGAAGGGGAGTCCGAGAACCTGATTACCTACGTGCAGGACCGCGCCGGCCACGACCTGCGTTACGCCATCGATTCCAACAAACTGGCCGCCACCTTGGGCTGGAAACCTTCGGTAACCTTTGAACAAGGCATCGAACTCACCGTAGATTGGTATCTGGCCAACGAAGCGTGGCTGAAGAATGTTACGTCGGGGGATTATCTGAAGTATTACGACAAGCAGTACGGCAATAGGTAGTTGACGGATTATAAGGTGTAATCTGCGGCCTTGCCTTCGGCTGCGCGCTTCGGTCACGTACCTCAAGTACGCTCCCTCAGGCTCAGCCTCGGCGGCGTTGCATCTCACACCTTCTAATCTGTCAACGTAGTGGCTTGGTCGTAATTCCATAAACAAAAAGAGCCGTGATGAAAATCACGGCTCTTTTTTACGCTGATTAAAATGGTGTCATCTTAACCGCGGCAGTTGTAATCGGCGTTGAGTAAATTCATGGCTTTCATCAGTTTGTGGATATAGATAAAAGGTCCCACAATGATAAGGCTTCCCAGAATATTCCACAGCCAATAGTCGGAAGCGCCGAAATTATAACCGAGACATCTTCGATCGAGTTCATTTCCTATACGGTTGCTTATCCGGTGATACCAGACAATGGGGGCGATACCAAATGTGAGCCAAGAAAAAATGAAGAAAATCAGGCAGTAATGCATGGTGTGACGCCCGTCTTGCCGAGCCACATAATTGATTTCCTCCGAAATATGCGACATCACTACAAGGCCGTAGATTCCGAAAGTGATTAGTGAGAGGAAAAAGAATTTTCCCAAACCACGATGTGTTCTAAACTGTTTCATGTTTTTTTATTTTGATTCCACAAAATTAATAAAAATTATTCAACAAACCAAATAACATGGTATTAATTACACTTGTAATGGCACATCAAAATCCTGTTTTTTACCCTGAATCTTCTTTTGCGGGA
>CAMWTX010000096.1 GCA_947177315.1 uncultured Bacteroidales bacterium
GGGGAAATCACACGGTGTGTACCGTACTTGCTGCCTTTGGGTTGTGTACTCATTGCTTTGTATTTTTTTAATTTATCAATTTTGTGTATTATTACTATTTCTTGCGCTCGGGCAAGGAAAGGATGCGGCGCGCTTCGGCGCTGGTGGCCACCTCGCGGCCCAGCTCCTTGGCCAGACGCACCACCTTGGCCACCAATTCGCCATTGTTCTTGGCCAAAACGCCCCGTTCCAGATAGAGGTTATCCTCGAAGCCCACACGCACGTTGCCGCCCATTACGATGGCCGGCGCGGCCAACGTGAAGGCGTGCCGCCCGATGCCCGTGGCCGTCCACGTGCTTCCTGCGGGAATCTTGTTCACCAACCAGCAGAGGTTGTCCACCGTGGCGGGCGTACATCCCGGCACACCCAGCACAAAGTTGAACTGCATGGGGTCGCCCGGCACCAAACCCTTCTTGGCCATTGTCAGAATGGTGTCGAGATGCCCCATTTCGAAGCATTCGTATTCGGGTTTGATATGATTTTCGAGCATACGCTTTCCGAAAGCGCGCATGATAGGCATCGTGTTTTCAAACACGTCGTCGCCGAAGTTGCACGTACCGCAGTCGAGCGTGGCCATTTCGGGCATCAGCTCGGTGGGTTGCAGACGTTCTTCGGCCGTCATGCCTACCGCCCCTCCCGTAGAGGGAATCAGAATCACATCGGGGCAAACCTTGTAGATGGCGTCGATGCATTCCTTAAAGCGCGCCTTGCTTTGGGTGGGCGTGCCGTCGTCTTCCCTTACATGAACATGCACGATGGCCGCCCCCGCATCATAGGCAGACTTGGCTTCGCGCACCATTTCCTCCACCGTGTAAGGCACGGCGGGGTTCTGTTCCTTGGTTACTTCCGCGCCGCAGATGGCGGCGGTGATGATGAGTTTTTCCATAATCCGGAATTATTTGCGCTTGCACGCTTTGGGGGTTACACAAGTGCCTACCGCTTTGGCAACGATAATCGGTTCTTCCAGCACATCGGCCGCCGAAGCCGAAATATCGGGGCGGGTGGCGATTACCTTGCGCGCCACAAATTCCATCTTGCGGCTGGTGTTGCCCACCTTCACAATCGTTCCTTCCGCTTCGATATAATCTCCGGCGTAGACAGGAGCCAAAAATTCAATGCTTTCGTAACCGGCAAAAAGGCCTTCGTCACCGTCAATCTGAATTAACAGTTCCGTGGCGACATCGCCGAACAGGTGCACCATATGCGCCCCGTCGACCAAGTTTCCGCCATAGTGCGCGTCTTTTGCGCTCATACGCAGGCGGAGCGTGGATTTATATTCTGTCATAATTGTTAGTTTTATACTATTTTACGATATATTTCACAAGAATGGAGGGCGTGATGACCGCTTCGGGAGCCAGTTCGCCCGTTTCCACCAAGTCGTTGATTTCGGCGATAACCGTATCGGCGGCCATGGCCATCATGGGGTTGAAGTTCTGCGACGTGCCGCGGTAAATCAAGTTACCGTCCTTGTCGCCCTTGCTCGCGCCGATTAAAGCGAAGTCGGCACGCAAGGGTTTTTCGAGCAGATAATCCTTACCGTCCACGTTGATAACCTGTTTGCCTTCGGCCACCACCGTGCCCAAGCCCGTGGCGGTGAGAACGCCGCCCAAGCCCGCGCCGCCGCAACGGATTCTTTCCGCCAGGCTGCCCTGAGGGCAGAATTCCACCTTGAGTTCGCCCGCATTCATCTGGTCCATGGTGTTTTGGTTGGTACCGATATGCGATACGTACAGTTTGGAAATCTGTTTGTTGGTGATGAGCTTGCCCACACCGCGGTCGATATAGCCGGTATCGTTGCTGATAAGGGTAAGGTTTTTCTTGCCCGATGCCGCCAAAGCGTCGATGATGCGCAACGGAGTTCCTACCGTAAGGAAACCGCCCACCATGATGGTGTCGCCGTCTTTAATCATGTCAACGGCCTGTTGAACGCTGATGAACTTGTTCATGGTTATATGATGTTTATTTTTTCTTACTCAGCCAAACTCGCAAATTTAATGAATTTCGGAGAATATTTGTGGCGAAATCGCTACTTTTGCGAACCTGCTAAAAAAATACGCTTATGGTTGACTTGGCACAAGCCCAACGGCATGAATCGAGTTTGGAAACGGCAAAGTTCCTTTTGCAGATCAGAGCCGTGAAATTGAACAACAGCGAGCCCTTTATCTGGGCATCGGGACGTAAGTCGCCCATTTACTGCGACAACCGGATAACGCTTTCCCATCCGCACATCCGCACCTTTATCCGCCAGGAGTTTGTAAAGATTGTCGAGAACAAGATAGGCCCGGTGGATGCCATTGCCGGCGTGGCCACGGGCGGTATCGCGCAAGGTGCTTTGGTGGCGCAGGAATTGGGTCTGCCTTTTGTCTATGTGCGCTCGGAAGCCAAGAAACACGGCATGGGCAATCAGATAGAAGGCGAAATCGAATCGGGCAGTTCGGTGGTGGTGGTGGAAGATTTGGTTTCCACCGGAAAGAGCAGCCTTTTGGCGGTGGATGCCCTGCGCGAACACGGTTGCGACGTAAAAGGCATGGTGGCGGTGTTTACCTACGGCCTGCCGGTGGCCGAAAAGAATTTTGAAGAAGCCAAGATTCCCCTTTACACGCTTACCAACTACAACGACCTGATAGAATGTGCCGTGGAATTGGACTTGTTGCCCGCCTCCGATTTAAAGTCCTTGCAGGAATGGCGCAAGAACCCCGAAGCCTGGTCGGATGCCCATTAATCCATAGTAGAAAACAATACACTGATGAAAGCAACTTCCGCTCCCTTGCAGATTGCCGGAAATCCGGCAACGGCGTATCTTAAAATCAGTAATTTTTCCTCTCTGGCATCGATGATGCCGCCGCAGGTTCAGGATTTCAAGGCCACAGAAGACACCTGTTCGTTCAATGTGGGCGGCATGGCGCAGATCAATATGCGTATCAGTCAGAAGGTGGAACCTTCCTTGGTGGTGATTTCTTCCGACGAAGGCTCTACCTTTCCCTTTACGCTCGCCTTTCATTTTACGCCCGGGGATGCCGGTTTTACATCGAAAGTGGAAGCCGAAGTAAACGTGAACATGATTATGGCGGCCATGCTCAAGCCGCAGATGCAGAAGTTTGTGGATACCCTCAATCAGCAGATAAAGACTTTTTGCGAAGCGTAAGGTGGATTGATATGGCACGCAGAAACAGGAACCAGCCTAACCGGATTATAGAAAACGTCCGTATCGAGAAAGCCGCCGCCGAAGGCAATTCCTTGGCGCATATAGACGGCAAGGTGCTTTTTGTAAACTACACCGCCCCGGGCGACTTGGCAGACGTGGAGGTAATCCGTTCCAAATCGGGCTATATGCAGGGGCGCGTGTTGGCCTTGAAAGAAGCCAGCCCCTTGCGTTGCGAGCCTTTCTGCAGCCATTTCGGGCTTTGCGGAGGCTGCAAGTGGCAGCATCTGCAATATGCAGAACAGCTTCGCCAAAAACAGGCGCAGGTGCGCGACCATCTGGAACGCATCGGCAAGATAGACCTGCCCCAAGGCATGCCGATTATCGGAGTGGAGGATGTGGAAAAAAATCCCGCCTACCGCAACAAGCTCGAATTTACCTTTTCCACCAAACGCTGGCTCACCGACAGCGAGGTGTCGCAAGGCCAGACGCTCGACCAGCATGGTCGCGAAGGGCTGGGATTCCATCTGGCGGGCAAGTTCGACAAAGTGCTGGACCTCCAACGCTGTTTTCTCCAGCCCGAACCGAGCAACGAGATACGTCTTTTCGTAAAGCAGACCGCACAGGAACTCGGCCTGGATTTCTACGACATCCGCAATAAGAGCGGCTATATGCGCAACATCATGCTCCGCAATACCCTGAGCGGAGATTTCATGGTGGTGCTCATCATCGGCGAAGAACCCAACGCGGCTTTCCATACGCTGATGGAACGCCTTGCGGTGCGATTCCCTTGCATCAAGAGCCTTATGTATGCGGTCAACACCAAGGTAAACGACAGCATGGCCGATTTGGATATAAGGCTTTTTGCCGGCGAACCTTTCCTTATTATGGAGATGCCCGCCTATCGGCAGGGCGATCCCGACCTGAAGTTCCGCGTAGGCCCCAAGTCCTTTTATCAGACCAACACCCTGCAGGCGGCGCGTCTGTACCGCCTGGCCGCCGATTTTGCCGACATCAAGCCGCATCAGACCGTCTATGACCTCTATACCGGCACGGGAACCATCGCCAACTACGTGGCAGGGCTGGCATCCAAGGTAATCGGCATCGAATATGTGGAAGATGCCGTCAAGGATGCCCGCATCAATTCGCAGCTCAACGGCATTGCCAACACTCAGTTCTTTGCCGGCGATATGGCCAAGGTTTTTTCCCGCCAGTTCGTGGAAGAACACGGCGTTCCCGACCTTATTATCACCGACCCGCCGCGTGAGGGCATGCACGAAAACGTTACCGACTGCCTCTTGGACGACAGTCTTTTCGGCTCCAAGCCCGTGCGCCTGGTCTATGTAAGCTGCAATTCCGCCACGCAAGCCCGCGACCTGCAGCGTCTCTCCGCCAAATACAAGGTTCTGAATCACCGTGCGGTAGATATGTTTCCATTTACCGACCACGTAGAAAGCGTGGTGCTTTTGGAGCGTGCCGCATTTTAAGGGGCGTTTTTTGATAGAAGATATTTTATACTATAAGGGGATATGAAAAGTCAGTCTTTATTTGATGATCCTGTGTTTCTTAAAAGACTGGAATCATTGATAGATTCGGAATCTATCGATATTGAATTTAAAACAGCTAAAGGAGGTTTTCCCGGTAGTTTTTGGGAAACCTATTCGGCATTTGCCAATACGCAAGGAGGAACGATAGTCTTAGGAGTCAGGGAAAAAGGAGATGACTATATAGTGGATGGTCTTACCATAGAAGAGATTAAAAAATACAAGCGGGATTTTTGGAACAATGTCAACAATAAGCAGGTAGTTAGTGCCAATCTGTTAAAAGATGGCGATGTACGGGAATGTGAATATAAAGGTATATTTATTTTGGTTTTCAATATTCCGAGAGCGGATAGAAGCCAAATGCCCGTATATCTGAAAAACAATCCGGAAAATACATATAAGCGGAATAACGAAGGCGATTACAAATGTACGAGTGAAGATATTCGCCGCATGTTTGCAGATGCTGACATAAAGCACCCTAAGGATAGCAGGATATTAGAGGGCTTTACGATTGCTGAAGACATCGATAAAGAATCGCTGACCCAATATCGGCAACTCGTTGCAGCGCTTAGACCTTCGCATCCTTGGCTTTTGTTGGATGATATTGCATTGCTTGTAAAACTGGGTGGATATAGAAAAGATAGGAAAACCAAAGAAGAAGGGCTTACTTTGGCAGGATTGCTGATGTTTGGCAAATACGACAGCATTGTGGATCCGGGGTGTTGTCCTTCCTATTTTCCGGATTATAGGGAGTATTTCAGTACAGATATGCAAGATAGATGGACATCGCGTATCTATCCCGATGGAACATGGGAAGCCAACCTGTTTCAATTTTATATGAAAGTTTATCCTCGACTGGCAGCCGTTCTTCCCAAGCCTTTTATCCTTGAGAAAGGAATTCGGGTAGAAGAAACATTAACTCATATCGCTTTACGGGAGGCCTTTATCAATACTTTGGTTCATTGTGATTACACGATAGATTCCAATATCACGATATCTTTATATCGAGACCGGTATATTTTTTCCAATCCGGGGTCATTGCTTATTTCTCTGCATCAGTATTATCAAGGAGGCGAGAGTGTTTGCCGCAACAAGGCATTGCAACAAATGTTCGTTCTTTTAGGAACAGCCGAAAAAGCAGGTAGTGGCGTTGATAAAATTTTACAAGGATGGGAAGAAGCCAATTATAGAAAACCTCATATTGAAGAAACGGTAAAGCCGGATAAGGTTGTTTTGGAACTGCCTTTGATAAGTTTATTATCCAATGAAGTAATAAAGCCGTTAAAATCTTTGTTTGGAGCAAAGATTGAATATATCGGTCATGACAAATTACTGACATTGGCGGTTTGCTATAAGGAGGGAGAAGTAACAAACTATCGTTTGCAATTTGTGATTAACAAGCATAGTTTTGAAATCACACAAATTCTCAAGGAATTATGTTCGGGTGGATACCTTGTTTCTTCTGGAAATGGCAGGGGAACCCATTACAAATTAAATAATGGTTTTTTAAATGATAAATTAGCAAAGGTTGATAGTAAAATATATC
>CAMWTX010000097.1 GCA_947177315.1 uncultured Bacteroidales bacterium
TTAAGCAGAATGGAGTGTGTTATCTGGCGGTGTCTCTTGGCTATTTCAACACGCTGGTCAGAAAATCCGGCAAGATCAATTCGAGCGAGATTACAGAAGTATTCCATAAATTCATGGGGCTTTCCTAATGTTTGGTACGTTTCTCGGTAGGTTTGGACAACGATATCGAACGCAGTTTTGAACTGATTCGCGAAAGCTTTGAACTGACCCAAAAGAAATTCGCCGGCAAAGCCAAAGCCACCAAGACCTCAACCAAGAAACCGGCCAAGAAAACCGGCAAGAAATAATAACGGCGGTTTGCCCGATAACAAAAGTGTCTTGCTTTTCCAGGCAAGGCACAAAAAAAGGCGGTGTTTTCACACCGCCTTTTTTCATATCAGAAGTTCAACAATTAGCGAACCATGATTTTCTTGTTGGCCACACCGGCTTCGGTCGTAACCTTGGCGATATACATACCGCTGTTCAAACCACTCAAAGAAATGGTTTCAACATTGCTGTTGCAAGCCTGGGTCTTTACCAACTTACCGCTCAAGTTGTAGATTTCAACATTCTTGATTCGGTCGGTAGCGGCGATAACCGTGTAGTCGATAGCGGGGTTGATCTTAACTTCCACATATTTGTCGTAAGCGGCGCCACGTTCCATGGTTACCCCTTCGGCCAAGATGAGCTGCATGGCGATTTCACCATCCTGACGATCGGTAGGGGATCCGTTTGCATCCGTCCAATTCCAGCTACGCATGGGAACAACGGCATAACGGGTATTGGGCTGGGCAGCCTGATTGGGAATAAAATATACTTCGTCCGCACCTTCATGATCTACACGGTCTCTCCAGAAATCACGCTTATTTTTATCCTCTTCCGATTCATAGCCCCAAACACTCTGATATTTGAAATCATATACGGCATACATCGGAGGGAATTTGGACGTGGAATACATAGGGTTTCCACTCTCATTGGAAACTTCAAAAAGGGTGGCGTTCCACAGCGAATCTTCACCGTCGCCCGTTCTGGGGAACACAATGCTGATGCAAGGATGCTTGCCGGCAATCCCAGGCGTGGGAAAACGGGCTCCGAACCAATCGGAACCGAAATTACCAGACTGTCCTTGTTCCGGTTCCATCACAGGAACACCTACGGTATCCGACAAACAGAGGTATTGGTCAGGATCTTGGGGCAAATAAGCAACCGTCTTTCTCTGGTATGAGTTCTTAGAAGTCAAATCTTCAAAAGCTTCCTGTTCGGTAACCTGCATTGTCGGAGCGGAATACAACTTGAAGCGCAACGGCATCCGTTTGGCGTTCACGGAATCAACCGTTGTCTTGGCACGACCCACGAGCACATAGGCCCCTACGATACCGTATTCGTTATAAGGACGGTCCAAGGTCCAGATGTAATAACTTCTTTCCGTAAAGTCGAGCGAATAACCGAATTCGCCGCTACCATACTTGCAATTGGCCCAGCCGGAACCCATGGTAAACCACACGGCGGGAATGCTTCCGATTCTGCTCCAATCAGCTTGACCCAATGCGTTTTGAGGCAAACCGGTACAAGAATAACCGCACATGAATTTTCCATCGGTACCCGTTGCCCTTGCCAAGGCTTCTACCGCAATCAGCTCTTCTTCACTACCGGGTTTGGCTACAGCAGGCATAGAAGCCTGTTCTACCTGATAGGCAGGAGTTCCCACTTCTGCCTTTGCTTGTTTCACTTGTGCGCTGGCTCCCGATACAAGAGCAACCGCACAGATCAACGACAAAATTTTTTTCATTGTTTAATGTTTTAGTGTGTTTTTCTTAATTTGTTGTCCGCCCCTCAGGGCTCAAAAAGTGGGGCTAAGATAGAAAAAATTTTCCGTTTTCTCAAAACCTTCCGGACATTTTTATTTCAAAGCCACCTTCAGTACATCGGTAGCCTGTTCGATGTAAGTTATTTGAAGCCCGTCCGTATAAAGTGCCGGAATTTCTTCCACCTGCGCACGGTTCTCCTTGCACAATATGATCTGCGTGATGCCCGCCCGTTTGGCGGCCAAAATCTTTTCGCGGACCCCACCGATGGGCAGCACCTGCCCGCGGAGCGTAATTTCACCGGTCATCGCCACCGAACATTTTACCTTGACGTTCTTGAGTGCCGAAACCATGGCGGTAAACAGCGTGATGCCCGCCGAAGGCCCGTCTTTGGGCGTGGCGCCTTCCGGCACATGGATATGGATATCGTTTTGAGACAACAACTTATTGTCTATTCCCAAACGTTTGGCGTTCGACTTGATATACGCCATCGCCACCGAGGCCGATTCCTGCATCACCGTGCCCAGATTGCCCGTAATATGCAGTTCACCCTTGCCGGGAGCCAAGGCGGCTTCGATAAACAGCACGTCTCCGCCGGTTCTCGTCCAGGCCAGGCCGGTCACCACGCCCACGGTGTCGGCCTTGAGCTTTTCGGGCTCGGTAAAGAAAGGCACCCCCAAGGCTTCCTTGATAAAGGCCTTGTTGAGCCGGCTCCCTTTCTGCCGTTCCTTGGCGTTCATAGACACCAGATGCTTGGCCCGTTCGCGGATCAGGGCGGCAATGGTCTTTTCCAACTGCCTTACCCCGGCTTCGCGCGTATATTCGGCAATCACGTAGCGTATCATTTCTTCGGGAAACACCATATCGCCCGGCTTCATGCCATGTTCTTCCAACTGCTTGGGGATAAGGTGCTTCTGGGCTATCTTCACTTTCTCGTCCATTACGTAGCTAGGCACTTCGATAATCTCCATGCGGTCGAGCAAGGCCGGATGAATCGTAGAAAGCGTGTTGGCAGTGGCGATGAACAGCACTTTCGAAAGGTCGTAATCCACTTCGATGAAATTGTCGTGGAACGCGCTGTTCTGTTCGGGGTCGAGCAATTCGAGCAAGGCCGCCGAAGGATCGCCGTTATGAGTCATGCCCGAGAGTTTGTCCACTTCGTCCAGCATAAACACGGGATTGGACGACTTGGCTTTCTTGATGCCTTGGATCACCCGTCCCGGCATCGCGCCGATATAGGTCTTGCGGTGACCGCGCACTTCGGCTTCATCATGCAGGCCGCCCAGCGACATCCGCACGTATTTCCTGCCCATCGCCGCGGCAATCGACTTGCCCAGCGAGGTCTTCCCCACCCCCGGAGGCCCTACCAGGCAAAGGATGGGCGCCTTCATATCGCCCCGCAGCTTGAGTACGGCCATATACGAAAGAATCCTTTCCTTTACCTTCTCAAGCCCGAAATGGTCTTTGTCCAGCACTTTCTGCGCCTTTTGGGCATCGTAATTGTCGGTGGTGCATTCGTTCCAAGGCAGATCCACCAAGGTGCTCAGATAGTTGAGCTGCACCGAATATTCGGGGCTCATGCTAGGGATATGCCGTGTCTTGGCCACTTCCTTTTCAAAGTGCGCCTTTACTTCCTCTTTCCAGTTCTTTTTCTTGCCCGCCTCGATGATGTCTTTGAGTTCCTGCTCGGAAGATCCGCCCAATTCATCCTGGATGGTCTTCAACTGTTGGGTCAGGAAATATTCTTTCTGCTGCTTGGCGATATCGGCTTCCACCTTGCCTTCTATCTGCCGCTTCCATTCCAGATTCTGCTGCTTGGTGTTGATGTATTTTATCAAGGCCGTGGCGCGTTCCACCAGGTTTTCCTTTTCCAGGAGCGACTGCTTTTCGGTGGTGGAGATATTGATGGAGTCGGCCACGAAAGCCAGCAACACGTCGGGGGTGTCGATGTTCTGCAAGGTGAACATCGCGTCCTGCTTGGTATGCGGCGTAAGGCGCGCATAGGCCATAAAGGACTCGCGCACCATTTCGAGCGCGGACTTGAGTTCCTTGACCGGCGATTCCTTTTCGTCGCAGGCTTTCACCTTGGCCAGCAGGTAGGCGCTGTTCTTCTTGAAACCTGTCGTCTCGATGCGCCGTATGCCTTGAATCAAGGCCGAGAGCGAGCCATCGGGCATCTTGAGGATACGCAGCACCTTGGTCATCGTGCCGATGGCATAGAGGCTGTTTTCGTCGGGTTCTTCCTCCTCGCGCGACTTTTGGGCGAAGGTGCCGAAAACGGTATGGTTGTCGTAGGCTTCCTTCACCAAATCGATCGATTTGCGGCGGCCTATGGTGATGGGGATGATTTCTCCCGGAAACAACACGTTGTTGCGCAGGGGAAGAATCGGCAGAAGGGCGGGAACTTTGGTATTGCGCAGATCGGTTTCTTCCTCTTTGCTGATGATTTGTATGAAAGTGGGCTCTTCCGCACCGGCGGAGGGCACATCGGGCATCACAGACTTGCTTTTCTTGTCTTTCTTTGCCATATAAAGTAGGTTGAGCCTGTTCGGCTGTTAAACTTCCTGTTGGTCTCTTTCCCGGTTTCCGATGGTTTGGGCATAGACCTCGCGCAGCACTTCGGCATCGGCCTCGGTAAAGGTCCTGTTGCGGCGGGCATACACAATCCTGGCCGTCTCGATGGCGCGTTCCACCCGGTAGGTTTCCCTGCCCCAGGTAAAGGAGGGAATGAAATTCTTCGGAAAGCCTGCTCCGAACACATTGCATCCCACGCCCACCACGGTGCCGGTATTGAACTGGGTGCCGATGGCGCTCTTGGAGTGGTCGCCCATCAGCAGGCCGCAAAACTGCAGGCCCGTCTTTACGAAACGTTCCTCGGCGTAACTCCACACCCGCACCTGCGAGTAGTCGTTCTTGAGGTTGGAGCAGTTCGTTCCCGCACCCAGATTGCACCATTCGCCCAGAACGGCATCCCCCAGAAAACCGTCGTGCGCCTTGTTGGAGTAGCCCAGCATCACGGTGCTTTCCACTTCGCCCGCCACCTTGCAGTAAGGGCCGAAGGTGTTGCCGCCGTAAATCTTGGAGCCCATCTTGATAAGGCTGCCCTCGCACAAGGCCAAAGGTCCCTGCACCAGGCTGCCAGGCATGATCCGGGCGTTCCTGCCCAGATACACCGGGCCTTGGGTCGTGTCGATGATGGCGTGCAGCACGCGCGCGCCTTCTTCGGCATATACCGGATAACCGCCGTATTGAACCACCCCCTCGCCTTTCCACGACGCATCGGAACGATTCGGGTCGAGTTGCGCCAGATCCTCTCCAATTTGCTTGCCATTCAAGGCAAATATATCCCAAGGGTGCCGTATTTGCAGACATAGGCCGCTATATTCGGTCGGTTCTCTGTCAGAAAGGCAGTCTTGCAGATTCAAATCCGTCATCTGCGCCGCAGTCGCATAAAAGGCGATCCACTGCCCGTCTTTGGTCAGGATGCCGTTCTGCGGCAAGGCTTTCACGGCCTCGGCCAAGGTTTTGTCGGGAATAAAGGAAGCGTTCACCAGCAGGTTCTGTGCTTCGACACGCTTGCCGAAACATTGCAGGTATCCTTCCGTTACAAAACCGCCGTCCGCTCCGAGAAAAAGGCGCCATTTTTCCTGCAAGGTGGTGATGCCCACCCGCAATAGGGCCACGGGGCGCGTAAAGGTAAAGGGAAGCAACTGCCGGCGGACGGCAGGCTCATCGCAAAGCAGATAATTCATGATGGCTTGGATGAAAGGTCCATATACGATGAAAGCGGAAGTATTTCTGCCTCCGCTTTCTATAAGAATTCAAAATAATCAAAGAGCCTACTTGCCGGCAGCCTTTTTCTTTTCGAGCTGCTTCTGGTATTTGCTCATGAACTTGTCCACACGGCCGGCGGTATCCACCAATTTTACCTTGCCGGTAAAGTACGGGTGGGAGGCGCTGGAGATTTCCAACTTCACAAGGGGATATTCGTTACCGTCTTCCCACTTGATGGTATCTTTTGTCTGAATGGTTGATTTGCTTAAAAAAGCGTAATCGTTCGACATATCCTTAAATACAACCAAACGATAATCTTTAGGGTGAATGTCTTTCTTCATGGTTCAAACTCAATTTTGAGGCGCAAAAGTAGCACAATCTTTCCGATTTACCAAAAAGTTTTTTTCAAGTTCAGGCAGGCAGGAATTTTACGGCTTCCGAAAGCGGCGGAACCACCTGTTTTTTACGCGACATCACGCCCGGCAACATCAGCATATTGTCGGCCGCATCCATGTGGAAAGCCTCGCCGAGCAGGTTCTTGGGCTCGCCGATGAAAAACAGGATGGAGGCTTCTTCCAGAACATTCGTTATCATAACGATGGAAAG
>CAMWTX010000098.1 GCA_947177315.1 uncultured Bacteroidales bacterium
ACAAAAAAAAGCCCCGCATCCCTGCGAGGCTTTTTTCCGACCACAAACAGCCTGTTGAAGACTATTTGTTCTTATGACGATTCTTGCGCAAACGTTTTTTGCGTTTGTGCGTAGCCATTTTATGTCTCTTACGTTTCTTTCCGCTGGGCATATTGTTTAACTTTTAATTGTTTTCACAAAAGAGTTGCAAAGGTATGCTTTTTGGCGGTAAAATGCAAGGTGGGGATAAAAACACCCTAAAAAACAACCTCTTGCTTGCTTTAAAAGCCAAAATTGCACTATCTTTGCCATTTATGGCAGATACGATGAAAATAGGGAAAGACACCGTTGCCGAGTTGGTATATACGCTCCGCTACGACAATGCCCAGGGCGACATTATCGAACAGGTGGACGAACAAGAACCGATGAAGGCGCTCATGGGGCACGACGTGATGCTGGAAGTGCTGGAAAAGAACCTGCAGGGTCTGCAGGCGGGCGACAGCTTTGAGTTCATCATCGGCGAGGGGCAGGGTTACGGGGAGTATGACGAAGAAAAGGTGGTAACCGTGCCGCAGTCGGAGCTGCTGGCGGAAGTTCCCCAGGGAGAAGAAGTGGAAATCATGGAGGGAGACATCATCCCGATAGAAGATATGGACGGAGCCGAATACCAGGCCGTGGTGCTCAAGAAGGAAGACGGCAAGGTAACGCTCGATTTCAATCATCCTTTGGCGGGCGAAACCCTGCACTTCATGGGCAAGGTGCTGAGCGTGCGCAAGGCCACCCGAGAAGAAATCGAAGCCGAAGTCCGGGGGGAATCCTCCAAAACAAAAGAATAATAAGCTATGGGCGATTATTTTATCGATATCGAAGGTTTTCCGGTATATGCCTGGATCATCTTCGGCACCTGTGCCATATTGGTTGTGCTTGGAATCGTATTGCTGGCAAGCAAGTCTCGCCAGACACGCTACAAGGAGATGTTCGAGATCAACGACGGCAGGGTTCACAAGATGCACGACCTTTCTTTCGGTTTCGATACCCTGCATGGCCGGGAAGCCGAGCAGGAGGAAGAACCCGAAGAAGAGAACCTGCCTGTGTTCAATCAGGTGGATCCCACGGTGCAGGCCACTCCGGTAGGGCCTTATACGAGCTGGGATTACAAGCGGGGCGGTTCGGAAAAGAAACAGGAGGCTTCTTTTGCCGGTTTCGTGCAGAACACCGAAGTTCCGCCAACGCCCCCGGCGGCGCCTGTGGTAGAGACGTTCCGTACGGAGATGCCTAAGCCCGAGCCCCCCAGACCCGCGCCCAAAGCGGAATCATTCAAGGAAGAAGCCCCCAAAAGGGAAAAGACGATTACGGAAGAATCCGGTTTGCAGTCTTTCTTCCGCTTCGGCGGCCTGTTTTCATCCCGGCAGTCGGAGCCGGCGGCATCGCAGCAGGGGCTGAATACCGATGAGCAGTTGCTCTTGCTCAAGAGCCACGAGCTGTTGCTGACCCTTACCGACGGCTTGCGTAAGGTGGCGGCGGCCAAGACCGACGGCACGCGCAAGGAAAAGCTTTCCGAACTTTTGACGGCGGTCAAGTTGCTCGATGCCAAAAACGAATGGGAAGAATACAAAAGCTGTTTCGACAAGCTGCGTCCCGGTTTTTGGAAGAAACTGGAAAAACGCGCCGGGGATGAGGAAATGACCCCTTACGAATTGCGGCTTTGCGCCTTGCTGTCGTTGGGCATGAGCCCCAAGGAGATAGGCGAGATAACCAACCGTTCCGTGCGTACGGTGGAAACCTCCATTTATAAAATCCGCAAGAAACTGAACGTGGACAGCGAGGAAAAAACGCAGGATTTCCTTGCCAACCTGAACGGCAGATAAGCCTCTTTGCCTTATTCCGCACCTTTTGTCTTGGCCAGCAGACCGCAGGCCGCCATGATGTCTTCGCCCCTGGATTTGCGCAGGGTGCAGATGATGCCTTTTTCCTGCAGTATCTTTTGAAAACTTTCCGTTTTCTGCGGGCTCGATTTCCGATAGGGTTTGCCCGGAACCTCGTGGTAGTTGATAAGGTTCACGCGGCAGGGAAGCCCTTGCAGCAGTTTGGCGGTGGAGAGCGCGTGGCGGGGCGTGTCGTTGAAGCCGTCCATCAGGATATATTCAAAAGAAACGCGCCTTTGCCCGTACCAGTCGTAGGTCTTGAGCATTTCCACCAGTTCCCTTACGGGATAGGTCTTTTCCACCGGCATGAGTTCCGCCCTTTCGGAAGCAAAAGGGTTGTGCAGGCTGATGGCCAGGTGGCAGCGGCATGCTTCCATGAAACGCGGCAGCTGCGGCGTGATGCCCACAGTGGAGACCGTGATCCGGGTGGGGCTCCAGGCCCGTCCCCAGGGGGCGGTGAGCACCTCGAGGGCTTTGAGCACGTTGTCGAGATTGTCGAAAGGTTCGCCCATGCCCATAAAGACCAGATTGGTGAGGCGGTCCGATTCGGGAATGGCCTGGATTTGGTTCAGGATCTGGGAAACCGGCAGATGATGGTTGAAGCCTTGGCTCCCTGTCGCGCAGAAAGCGCAGTTCATGCGGCAGCCCGATTGGGAGCTTACGCAGAGCGTGGCGCGTTCGTTGTCGGGAATCAGCACCGATTCGATGAACCGGTCCTGCGGTGTTTCGTTGTCGGGATTCGGGCTGGCAAAAAGGTATTTCTTGGTGCCGTCGGCAGACTGCTGCACCTGCAGGGGTTCATGGATGCCTGTCTGCGCCTTTTCCTGCAAGGTGGCGCGGTCTTTGAGCGAGAGGTTGGTCATCTGCCCGAAACCGCGCGCGTTCTTTTGGTAAAGCCATTCGCAAATCTGTTTGGCGGTGAATTTCCTGAAACCCGATTCCGCGCAGAAATCCTGCAACTCCTTCAAGGTGCTTCCCAATAAAATCCGCTTGTGTTCCATGCCGTAAAGGTAAACGATTTTTTCGCAACGGCGCAAAGACCGTGCGGGCGGTCCTTACAGGTAGCCCAGCGACTTGCTCATGCGGTCGATGCAGCGTTGCTTCTGCTCCATGTCGGGATGCACGTAGAGGTTGAGCGTGGTGGCGATGTCGGCGTGGCCGAGAAGAACGCTCACGGTCTTGTAATCGCATTTGCTTTCGATGCAGCGTGTGGCAAAGCTGTGCCGCAGGCCGTGAAACCGGATAAAGGGAATCTGAAGCGATTCCAGCAGTTTCTTGTAGTAGGCTCGGTAGGTGCGCGGTTCGGTGGGCATGGCTTTGTTGGTGAGCACGTAAAAGTCGGGATTGGCAAAGTTCATCAGCGGGGCGAGCACCCTCCGCAGTTCCTTGGAAATGGGAATATCCCGGTTGGAGGTGGGGGTCTTGGGCGTGGATACGATAAGTTCGGTATGCTTCCTTTCCACAATGTAGATGCGTTCGACGGTCTTTCTTACGGTAATGACCCCGCGCCCCAGGTCGATGTCTTGCCACTGCATGGCGCAGATTTCGCCGATGCGCATTCCGGTATGCAGACAGATGAAGATGCCCAGATTGCGGAAGGTAAAATGGTTGAGGAGGTGGCGCATGAGTTTTTTCTGATGCTCGAGGGGCATTACCGGCAAGGCTTTGGCGTTTTGTTCGGTGGGGAATCGGATGTTCCATTCCTGGTGCGGCATCATGCCTTTCTTTTCGCCGTAGCGGGCCACCATCTTGAGCACGAACAAGGCGTCCTTGACGCTTTTGGGGCTTAGTCCCGACTTGATTTTCTGAAGCACGAAGGCCTGCACCGATTTTTCAGGCAGGTGCATCATCCGCCCGAAAGAAGGCAGGAGATGGTTTTCGAGTATCAACGAATACGCCGACATGGTGGAACGTTTTACCAGTTCGCTTTTCTCTTGACGCCACAGCTGTGCAATCTGTTGGAAATTAGTTTTCTCCATTTTATAGGCAATTTAATGTTAAGGGGTGGCAATTTAATGGAGAAGAAACCGTTTCCGGTATGGGCGAACTTGCGTAATTTTGCTCTGCCATGAAGAATATACATCCTTTGCATATAGCCCTTTTCGGCAAGCGGAATCAAGGCAAGAGCAGCCTGATGAACCTTTTGACGGGGCAACAGACCTCCATCGTTTCCGATACGCCCGGCACGACCGCCGACCCGGTGCGCAAGTCCTGCGAGCTTTTCGGCCTGGGCAAGTGCGTGCTTATCGACACGGCGGGTTTCGACGACACAGGCGCATTGGGCGGCCGCCGCGCGGCGCGTGCCTTGGCCGCCGTACAGGGTTTGGACGCGGCTTTGCTCGTGATTTCGAACAACACTTTCGCTTCCGACGAGCAGGAGTTTGCCGACCGCCTGCAAAAGGAAGACATTCCCTTTTTGGTGCTGCATAACAAATCCGATCAGAAGCCGCTTTCTTCCGCGCTCCGCACCATGCTCCAGACCCGTTATCCCGATTGCGGCGTGTTGGATTTCAGCGCGGAATCCGCCACCCAAAAAGCGTCGAGGGATGCAGCGTATGATCCGGTGGCGGAGGTGGTGGAGCGGTTGCGGGAAGTGCTTGAAAGGAATGCTCCGGAAGACGTGCCGGAATTGGCCTTGCAGGGTTTGGTGCAGCCGGGCGACCCTGTGGTGCTCGTTTGCCCGATCGATGAGGAAGCGCCCAAAGACCGTTTGATTCTGCCGCAGGTGATGTTGACCCGTCAGTGCCTGGACTTTCATGCCGTGCCGGTGCTTTGCCGGGTGGAGGAACTGCCGGGGGTGATGCGCTCCCTGCCTTGCGCTCCGGCTTTGGTGATTACCGACAGCCAGGTTTTCGGGCAGGTGGAGAAACTCTTGCCCGCTGGGCAGCCGCTTACGGGTTTCAGCATCTGTCTGGCGCGGCAGAAAGGCAATTTTGAAACCTACCTGCAGGGAACGCGGCAGTTAGACCGGCTTTCCGACGGGCAGAAGATACTGATGCTGGAATCCTGCACACATCAGGTGAATTGCCAGGATATAGGCCGGGTAAAGCTTCCGGCGGCCATCCGCAGGAAAAGCGGAAAGAACTTGGAGTTCCGTTTTGTTTCGGGAAACGACCCGCTGCCCGAGCCTCTCTCTGAATTTTCGCTTGCCATCCAGTGCGGGGGCTGCATGGCCACGGCGCGGCAGCTGGCGCATCGGGTAAGAAGCCTGCGGCAGGCGGGCTTGCCGGTTGCCAACTACGGCATGGCTTTGGCTTGGGCAAGCGGCATCTTTGAACGCGCCACGCAAGTTTTCAGATAAAGCCTACAGGCCTTTTTTCTGCAGGAATTCCACGGCTTTTTCCAAGTGGATTCCGTGGGAGCCCTTCACAAGCACGCTGCAGTCTTGAATCGGGTTCTGTTGCAGGAAAGCGATGAGTTCTTCCACCGTGCCGAAGCAGGCGAAATCCTGCGGACGGTCGGTCTTGGCAAAACATCCGCCCACCAGAAACGCCTTCGGAATACGGTGCTCTTGGAGAAGTTCCACCACATGCTGGTGTTCGGCTTGGGAGGCATCCCCCAACTCAAGCATGTCCCCCAAAACCGCTATCTTCTTGTGCTTGGAAGCGAGCGCGGCAAAGTTTCCGATGGCCGCTTCCATGCTGGTGGGATTGGCATTGTAGGTGTCGGCGATAATCGTGTTGCCGCCGGCCTGTATGCTTTGTGAACGCAGGTTGGTCGGCACGTAATTTTCCAAACCCTGTTTGATTTCGGCATCGCTCAGGCCGAAGTAACGCCCGGCGCAAGCGGCGGCCGAAACGTTCTCGATATTGTAGAAGCCCACCAGATGCGAGTGGATTTCGAATTTTTTAGAACCTTGGGCGGCGTGCAGGAGGCAGGAAAGGCAGGCATCGGGGCTTTCCAAGGGGCTTATCTGCAAGAAAATGCCGGAAGATTCGCCATAGAGGAAGCGTTCCATGCCTTGACTGGCGTTCATCAGGATACGGCTCTTTTCGCTTACGAACACCTTGCCGTGGTTCTGCCGCACCGCTTCGTACAAGGCGGTCTTGGTCTTGACGATGTTTTCGAAAGAACCGAAGCCTTCCAGATGAGCCTTACCCACATTGGTGATGATGCCGTAATCGGGCACCGAGATCCGGCAGAGGTCGGCGATTTCTCCGGGATGGTTCGCGCCCATTTCGAT
>CAMWTX010000099.1 GCA_947177315.1 uncultured Bacteroidales bacterium
GTATCACTATCGGGATAAAAACGGTTTGGAATGCGATGCCGTGCTTCATCTAAGAAACGGTTCATATGGTCTTATCGAGATTAAGTTAGGTGGAGATACCTTGATAGAAGAAGCGGCAAAAACCCTTACCTCCTTGACCAACATCATAGACACCACAAGGATGAAAGCCCCCGCTTTCCGCATGGTGCTGATCGGTGCCGGCGAGCACGCCTACCGTCGCGCCGACGGCATCTACGTGGTACCTGTGGGATGTTTGAAAGATTAACCGGAAGTATGCCTGTCTTTTTATTTTTTTTGTAGCTGGGAAATCGGAAAAGTTTTGTCTTTAGCGGACAAAGGAACCGTCCGTGAAGGTACATGAAAGTTCTCCGCTTCGTGGATTGTCCACAATAATGTACCTTTGTATCCGCAAAAAGAATACCAATGACAGAAATCAGAAACGTGGCGATTATCGCCCACGTCGATCACGGCAAAACCACCTTGGTCGATAGAATCCTCTATCAATCCAACCTGTTCAGAGACAATCAGGAAAAGAAAGAACTCATTCTCGACAACAACGATTTGGAGCGGGAACGCGGCATCACCATTCTTTCCAAAAACGTGGCGGTACGCTATAAGAATACCAAAATCAATATCATCGATACCCCGGGTCACGCCGATTTCGGCGGCGAAGTGGAACGAGTGCTCAATATGGCTGACGGCGTGTTGCTGGTGGTGGATGCCTTCGAAGGCCCGATGCCCCAGACCCGTTTCGTATTGCAGAAAGCCCTGCAGTTGAACCTCAAGCCCATCGTGGTCATCAACAAGGTGGATAAACCCAACTGCGACCCCGAACTGACGCAGGAAAAGGTGTTCGACCTGATGTTCAGCCTCGGCGCCACCGAAGACCAGTTGGATTTCCCCACCGCTTTCGGTTCTTCCAAAAACGGCTGGATGAGCGAAGACTGGCGCAAGCCCACCACCGACATCACCTATCTGCTCGACCTTATCCTTAAATATATCCCCACGCCCAAGGTGGAACAGGGAACGACCCAGATGATGGTGACCTCCCTGGATTATTCTTCCTATATCGGGCGCATCGCCGTAGGCCGTCTTACGCGCGGCACCCTGCAGGCCGGGCAGAACGTAAGCCTTGTAAAGCGGGACGGTAAAATCGAAAAGCAGAAAATCAAGGAACTCTACGTATTCGAAGGCTTGGGCAAAGAAAAGGTAAAAACCCCTGTGGAAGCCGGAGAAATCTGTGCCGTGATGGGGCTCGAAAACTTTGAAATCGGCGATACGGTGGCGGATTTTGAAAATCCGGAAGCCTTGAAGCCCATTTCGGTGGATGAACCCACGATGAGCATGCTTTTTACCATCAACAACTCGCCTTTCTTCGGCAAGGACGGCAAATACGTTACTTCCCGCCACGTGCGCGAACGCTTGGAAAAGGAATTGGAAAAGAACCTGGCCTTGCGCTTGGAAGAAACCGGTTCGCCCGATTCGCTTCTGGTATATGGCCGCGGCATCCTGCACCTGTCGGTGCTTATCGAAACCATGCGGCGCGAAGGCTATGAACTGCAGGTAGGGCAGCCGCAGGTCATCATCAAGGAAATAGACGGGCAGAAATGTGAGCCTATGGAAGAGCTCACGATTGTGGTTCCCGAGGAATTTTCGGGCAAGGCCATCGAATTGGCCACGCAGCGCAAGGGCGAGATCAAATCGATAGAAACCCAGTCTGACCGCACGCATATCATTTTCAGTATTCCGGCCCGCGGTATGATAGGCTTGCGCAACAACGTGCTCACTGCCACCGAAGGCGAAGCGGTGATGGCAAGCCGTTTTGATGGTTTCGCGCCTTGGAAAGGCGAAATCGGAACGCGCCGCAACGGTGCCTTGGTGGTGATGGAAACCGGAACGGCCTATGCTTATGCCATCGACAAACTGCAAGACCGCGGTACGTTCTTCATCGACCCCAACGAAGAAGTGTATGCCGGTCAGGTAATCGGCGAACACATCCGTTTGGACGATCTGGTGGTCAATGTCTGCAAGAGTAAGAAACTTACCAATATGCGGGCTTCGGGTGCGGATGAGGCTACCCATATCGCGCCGGCACGCAAGATGTCGTTGGAAGAATTCATGGAATACATCGGTCCCGATGAATATCTTGAAATTACGCCCCAACACTTGCGTCTGCGCAAAATCATCCTGGATGAGAACGAACGCAAGCGTATGGCCAAACGTGCCGAAAACGCCGAAAAATAAGAGGACAGGGGAATGGAAAACAACCGCAGGAAACCGGATTGGCTCAAAATCAAGCTGCCGATGGGCGATTTGTCGCGTCAGGTGCAGGATACGATTCGCGACAACGGGTTGCATACAATCTGCACCAGCGGCCGTTGCCCCAACCAGGGCGAATGCTGGGGGTGCGGCACGGCTACTTTCATGATCGGGGGAGATATCTGTACCCGTGCCTGCCGTTACTGCAACGTTACCACCGGCAAGCCGCTTCCCTTGGATCCCGATGAACCGCAACGGGTGGCGGAAGCGGTAAAAAACCTCAAGATAAAACATGTGGTGCTCACTTCGGTGGACCGCGACGATTTGCCCGATTTGGGCGCGGCGCATTGGGCGGCGGTGATCCGTGCGGTCAAGACGCTCAATCCTTCCGTAACGATGGAGGTGCTGATTCCCGATTTTCAAGGCAGGACGGAACTCATTGACCGGGTGATTGCCGAAAAGCCGGAGGTGATTTCGCACAACATGGAAACCGTGCGCCGTCTTACGCCTTCCATCCGCAGCCGCGCCACCTATGAGGGTTCGCTCAAAGTGCTGCGGCACGTGGCCGGTAGCGGCATCACCGCCAAAAGCGGCATCATGTTGGGCTTGGGTGAGACCCGCGAGGAAATTCTGGCCGTGATGGATGACCTGTTGCAGGTGGGCTGCCGGGTGATGACCATCGGGCAATATCTGCGCCCCACGCTCAAGAATGTGGAGGTTCAGGAGTACGTTACGCCGGAGACCTTTGCCGAATACGCGCGTATCGGCAAGGAAAAAGGCTTTCGTTTTGTAGAGAGTGGCCCGTTGGTGCGCTCCAGTTACCATGCCGAACGCCATGTTTCGGCATAGCGATGTTCAGAAATTCTTTTGCCGTGAGGATTCCCTGTACGTTTGAAAATTTGGGCAGACGTTCCTACCGTGAGGTGTGGGCGTTGCAGGAAGGCTTGCTGGAGGAGGTAAAGCAGGCCAAAGCCGCCGGAAAGACAGGCTGCAACCGACTTCTGTTTGTGGAGCACGACCCGGTGTTTACCGTGGGCCGAAGCGGCAAAGACAGCAATATGCTGGCATCGGCGGCTTTGCTGCAGTCCAAGAATGCCGAATTTATCCATGTGGATAGGGGCGGCGACGTTACCTTTCATGGTCCGGGGCAGCTGGTGGGCTATCCGATATTCAATCTGGAAGAATTTCCTTTGGGCATAAAAGCCTATGTGGATAAGATAGAAGAAGTGATTATCCGCAGCATGGCCGAATACGGCATTTCATGTGAACGCCTGCAAGGGGCTACCGGCGTATGGATTGAACCGCATACGCCCCGCGCCCGCAAGATCTGCGCCATTGGAGTAAAGTGTTCGCGCTACGTTACGATGCACGGCTTTGCGCTCAACGTCAATACCGATTTGTCTTATTTCCGCATGATAAACCCCTGCGGCTTTACCGACAAAGGCGTTACCTCTATGCAGCAGGAGTTGGGTAAAGTCTTGGATTTTGCCCAGGTCTGCAACTGCCTGCGCCAGAATTTTGCCCGCGTGTTCGATTTGGAATACCGGTAGGGATGAGTGAGTAGAAAGTATGGATTGGTTTTGTTAAGAAATTTTAGAGCAGAAACTATCTCGTAATAGATTACGACAAATAGTTATCCTTTAACCCATAATGCTTCATAACGGCGTGTGTTTGCACGTCATTCTGCTTACAATCAAAGTTAATCTGCACCAAACTGGCATTATCGTGAAAGTGTTGATAATAAAAATCTATATAGTGAAAAATACTATGTTTGCGGGTAAGGACCGAAATAGGAGTTCCTTTTAGAATAGCCATAAAATAAAACCATACGTCATCTGCGGTGGGGGCTAATGTGAGGAAAAGATCTTTTCTCTCTACATCTTCATGAAGCAATGACTTTTGGTAGAGCACACCGCCTCCGGTGGTGCAGAAAACATCTTTGCCTGTACGATTAGAAATATTAAATGCCCAATTTCCATAGGGCATTAATTTCCCGTCGGCACCAAGACGAACTTGATGAGCCCGGTGTGCATGGATGCAATTCGGGTTCTCCTCGTAAGCTCTCATTAAATCTCCTACCATGTGACGTTTGTAAAAAAGGTCGTCATCAACGGTAATGATAAGCTCTTCGGGGTAGCTTTTCAATGTCGGTATCAATTTCTTATAAGAGCGGAGATTTTCACAATAACGTACTGTAAGGCCTTTCTTTTTCAGACGTTTGATTTTGCGGGGCAGCGTATTGTCATTCCATTCTTTTTCATCCAGCCAAAGTACAATAACATCTGCTTTATAATCCTGTCTGAGAAGTGAACAAATGTTGTAATACAATACCGATCTCACCCTGCGTCCATAGCTTGTAAGGGAAATTACAATCTTCTTTGAGCGTTCTTCATTGGAAATACCGTAAACGGGACGCATGATTCCCAAGCGATAGGCTAATTTTATCAGTTCGCCAAAGGTTCCGTCATTAAATTTTTTCAGCTTAAATTTTCTAAAGGTAAGCCCCATTTCCATAAGCGTTTGAATGCAAAAATAGTTTTTTTAGGGGAACCCATGATTATTTTCGTATTTTTGCGAAAGTTCAGGAATGAAATGTAAACAAGATGCCTAATTTCTCCATTGACGCTGTTGTAACGTGGGTTGACGGTAATGACCCCGAATTGAAAGCCCGCCGCTATCAATACAGTCAGAACGGCAAAGAAATGCAATATGAGTTGATTGCTTCGGACATTCGCTATGCCGATGACGGTGAGATAAAGTATTGTGTGGCATCGCTTTTAAAATTTGCCCCTTGGTTAAGGAAAATATTTATTCTTACAGATGGCCAAACACCTAATATTCAAGAATTCATAGATAAGAATTTTCCCAATAGAACCACGCAGATAGAGATTGTAGATCATAAAGACACTTTTTGTGGGTATGAACACCTTTTACCGGTGTTCAATTCCCGTTCCATAGAAACTTCTGTTTGGCGTATTCCCGATTTAAGTGAACACTATCTATATCTCAACGATGATTTTATGATAGTGCGAAATGTGAGCCCTGAGGATTTTTTTAGGAATGGTAGAATGGTGGAATATGTACACTCTTGTTCTGCTGCTAAATTGAGGAGAAAACTTTTCTTTCAAAAGTTATTTGCCGGTACAGTCATGCCCGACTGGCGATATGCTATGATGAAAGCGGCAAACCTGGCAGGCATAAGAAACGGCTTTTGTCACTTGGAGCACACCCCCATGGCCCAATGTAAAAGTTTGTTTGAGGAATACTATACTTCTCAGCCGGAAGTTATGGAAGAAAATATGAGCTATAAGTTTAGGGATTTCCATCAATATAATCCTCAACAGTTGAATTATATGCTTGCTAAAAAAAGAGGTATCGTGGAGGAAGTTCCTGTTAAATCATTTTTTATGTTGGCTCAGCCTAAGCCGTGGCGAAGCAAAGATTATTTTGAAAAAAAATTGGCATCTTTTTCACAAAAGCCTGAAGCCTGTTTCTGCTGTTTCAATAACCTGCACAGAGGAACACCCCAAGAAAGGGAGAAGGCATTAGATTGGATAGCAAAAAGACTGGAAATCAAAGAATAAAGGAGGGTGCATGAAAGTAAGCGTTGTTATTCCCTGCTATAATGCGGAGAAGTTTGCGGAGACGTGTTTGGAAACGCTCTTGGCGCAGACCTTGCAGGATTTGGAGTTTATTTTTGTGGACGACGGCAGCACCGACGCCACGGCGGGCATCTTGGACAGTTTCAAGGAACGCGACGCACGGGTAAGGGTCATTCATCAGGAAAACAAG
>CAMWTX010000100.1 GCA_947177315.1 uncultured Bacteroidales bacterium
CTCCACCGACAAGCAGTTGGCAGGAGCATCGCCCACAATACCCGTTGTCTTGTATTGGAATTCCACCACCGGTTCATCGCCCAATCCGAGTTCCTGCGTAATGAAATAATAGGGCTCAGTCTGATTCACTTGCGCATACAAAGCCTGGCTAGCATCCACCCCCTGCGAACTATGGAGTTGGAAAGCCGCTGAATAACCGATTCTAGGAATTTCCCAACCAGTCGGGGCTGTCGGTCCCAAAATACTGAGACTTTCGAAATCTTCGAGATACCAGGTTTGCGCCTGAACGGAGAATATCCCGACCAGCAAACCCATCACCAATAAAATTTTCTTTAACATGGCTTTTGTTTTTAATTAAACATTTGCTAAACGCTGCCGCGAGACACTGCCCCGAAAACGTTTTTTCATGCCGCTAAATTAAAAGCAAAAAGTATTGGAAAAACATCGGCATCCTACCGGCATTCCTATCCAAGAGATACGTTTTTCAGCAACTTAACAGACAAAATAATTATTTGTTTTTCAGAAATAAGAGCACAAAAAATAGACTACGTTTTACAGACTTTCAAAATACCTGTTTGTCCATCGTTTTTCCACCCCTTGTCCATTCGTTGTCCGCAGAGTACAGCATCCTCATAGGGACGAAAAACGGCAGTTTTGCCATAAATTGATAATAGAAGACCCTGAATTATCCGTAAGGCCGTTGGTTTCGCTTATAATCCAGAGATAAGCTCGTCTAAATCAACATCTTTTTCTAAGTTGAGCTTTTTACGCAGGCGGTAACGGTTCTTGTTGACCGATTCTTGGGAGAGGTTCAAAAGTTGCGCTATCTGTTTGGAAGACAAGCCAATTCTTATATACGCGCACAATTTGGTTTCGTTGGGCGTCAGATGCGGACAATATTTCTTGAGGTTTTCGAAGAAATGCGGCGCCACCTGCACGAAATGCCCCACAAACTGTTCCCAATAATCGCTGTCCATATTCAAATTGGTGTCTATGAGCCGTTTAATCTTATCATAGCCGCCTTCATCCTTTTCTTCCTTGGCTTTGAGCGCCGTTTCCTTAACGGAGCGCAACACATTGTTTTTATTGGATAACAGCAGCGTGTAGGAGGTCAACTCCCTTATTTTCTGTTCGGTCTTTTCTTCCTGCAAGCGCCTGATTTCCTTTTCGCTCTCCAACTGGCTCGTGAGTTCCTGAGATTCTATTTCCTTGAGCAAGAGGGTCTGACGGGAACGGCGGCGGCGTTCCAAAGCCACCAGCCACAGCAGGATTACCGTAACGATTAATCCCACCGCGGTCACGCCCAGAATCACCATCTGCTTGTTCTTGAGCTTTACCGAGCGTTCCGCCAACTGGCTACGACTTTGGGAGAGTTCCATCACCATATTGACGTAATTTTTCTGGGATTCCACGTTCATAGGTTGCTGAACCCTATGGATCAACGCATTGTATTCCGTCAAATAGTAATAGGAACTGTCGAGCATTCCCTGTTCCGAAAAGAGCCTGGAAAGTTCGTAGGCTATCGAAGCGTATGAACTTAAATTACTGTCGGCCAAAGCAATTTTTTGAGCATTGCGATAATAATCACGGGCTTGGGCATAGTCTTTCTTATATCGGAAATAATTGCCGATGTTTTCGTACAGGAGCGCCCGCAGGTTTTTGTTGCCTCCCTCCCGCAAGAAACTCAAACTTTCTTGATAACAACGATATGCCGAATCCCTTTGGTTCAAAGCCGCATAATAAGAGCCCATATTGAGCCAGGCCACCGCAGCCCTTCGTCGCCGCCTTGTTTCTGCAAGGATGCTATCGGTTTGCGGAGAAGCGTGATGGCCGAATCGTATTGTTCTTCCAAAAACAACAGGCGCGAATAGTTGATTTGCAACCGATACCAATTCAAGGTGTTGGGTTCCAAATAGCCCAATGCCAACTGATAGTAGCGGTGGCTTTGGTCGTAATCGTAGATATAGGGGCTTATATTGCCTAAGGTGATGGCGGTTTCGACCAACAGTCTGACATCCCCGATTTCTTCGGCCAAATGGTGGGCATCCAAGGCATAGCGGAACGCCACCGTAAAGTTGCCGGAAGACAATTCGGTCAAGGCTTTGGCGTAATTAAGCAGGAGGCGGTTGCCGGCATCCCGCATCATTTGTGGGTCAAGCAGCAAGGAATCGATACGGGTGGCGAAACGGCCGCGCCCGTTGCTTTGCGAATATTCGGCCAAGGCATCCAGATAGAAGCATTGCGCCAAAAGATGTGTATTGCCGGTAGCCCAAGCACGGGAATAGAGTTCCCGTATCATTTCTTCGGTCTGCCCGCCACGGCTAAAATAGTTCTGCCGGACAAAAGTCACCAGCGTGTCGGAGGGAACGCGGGTGTAATCCACGGCGGCAGGAGCGCGCATCGAAGTCAGGAATACCGTGCAGAAAGCCAAGCCCCGCAGAATCCGGTTCATTGCCCAAATGTCCTTATCGCGCCACTTCACCATATAAATCAAAAGCTTCGGCGGAAACAATCCTTATCGGATAGAAATTGCCTGGAGTCAGTTCGGCGCTGTCGGCACGGATCAGCACTTCGTTATCCACTTCGGGCGAATCGTATTGAGTGCGGCCTACGTAGAACTCCCCTTCGAGACGGTCTATCAGCACTTCGTAAACCTGCCCTATCCTGGCTTGGTTCGCCCCGTAGGATATTTCTTCCTGCATATCCATGATTTCCTGCGCGCGGTGTTCTTTTTCCTCTTCCGGAACGGTATCGCCCAAGGGATAGGCGGGCGTGCCCTCCTCGCGCGAATAGGGGAAAACGCCCAGACGGTCAAAGCGAAACGACTGCACGAAGGATTTCAATTCCTCAAATTCCTGCACGCCTTCGGTGGGGAAACCTGTGATGAGCGTGGTGCGGAATGCGGCATCCGGCAAGGCTTCCTTGAACTTCTTGAGCAACGCGAGCGTTTCTTCTCTCGTGGTGTTCCGCAACATATCCCGCAAAATTTTTGTATTAATATGTTGAAGCGGAATGTCAATATAGGGACACACCTTGGGTTCGGTGCGCATCACTTCCAGCAAATCATCGGGAAACGCATGGGGATAGAGGTATTGCAGGCGTACCCAATGGAGTCCGTCGATGCGGCAGAGTTGGCGCACCAGTTCGGCGATGAGCCGTTTACCGTAGAGATCCATGCCGTAATACGTAAGGTCCTGCGCCACTAAGATAACTTCCTTGACCCCGTTCTGCGCGAGCATACGGGCTTCTTCCAGAATCTCTTCCTGCGCACGGGACACATGCTTGCCGCGGATAAGCGGAATGGCGCAAAAAGCGCACTGGCGGTTGCAACCTTCCGAAACTTTCAGATAGGCGTAGTGCGCCGGCGTGCTGAGACGCCTTATCTTGGCATCGGTGGGAACATTGCTCTGCAGAATGGCGTTCACCACTTCCTGCGGATTGTTCACGCCGAACCAGGCATCCACATCGCTTATCTCCTGCTTCAATTCCTCGCCGTGCCGCTGCACCAGGCATCCCATTACGAATACCTCGCCTTTCCTGCGCCGGTTCCGACGGGAGGTTTCCTGCAATATGGCATCGATCGATTCCTGCTTGGCATCCAGAATGAAACCGCAGGTGTTGATAAGCACCACATCTGCCTGCCGCGGGCTTTCTTCGGGGATAAGCGTCCAGCCGGCTTTCTTTACGTTGCCCGAAATCACTTCCGAATCCACGGTGTTTTTCGAGCAGCCCAGACTTATGATTTTCAAGGAAGGCATCGCCTATTGGTTTTCAACCGACGTTTAACTCGCCTCGGCATAGCCCAAGTAAACTTGGTCTCTGCGCTCGGCTTAAGTTAAACGTTGGATTTCATCCGACCTTTTCTCGCCATGGCATAGTCCAAGTAAGCTTGGCCTCTGCTCATGGCTTAACGAAAACGTTCTTTTTATTCTCCAAACAACGATTCTACAAAACTTATCTTGTTGAAAAGCTGCAGATCGCTTATTTTTTCTCCCACGCCGATATACTTGATGGGAATGTTGAACTGGTGGGAGATGCCGATGGCCACTCCGCCTTTGGCCGTGCCGTCCAGCTTGGTGAGCGCAAGGACGTTCACTTCGGTGGCGGCGGTAAACTGCTTGGCCTGTTCGATGGCGTTCTGACCCGTGGAGGCATCCAGCACCAACAGGATTTCGTGCGGTGCTTCGGGCACCACTTTTTTCATGACGTTCTTGATTTTGGTAAGCTCGTTCATCAAGCCTATCTTGTTGTGAAGACGTCCGGCAGTGTCGATAATCACCACGTCGGCTTCTTTGGCCACCGCCGATTTGAGGGTATCGAAAGCCACCGATGCCGGGTCTGACCCCATGGCCTGCGCCACCACGGGCACATCCGTGCGCCGTCCCCATTCCTGCAGCTGCTCCACCGCCGCCGCACGGAAGGTATCGGCCGCTCCCAGCACCACCTTGGCGCCGCTCTGCTTGAACTTATAGGCCAGTTTGCCTATCGTGGTGGTCTTGCCCACCCCGTTGACCCCCACCACCATGATGACGTAAGGGGTCTTGCCTTCCTGCTGCCAAGGGTCTTCCTGCGGGCTTTCCACAAGCAAGGCGCAGATTTCCTCGCGCAAGACTTTGTTCAGTTCCGCCGTACCGAGGTATTTGTCGCGTTTTACCCGTTCCTGTATGCGTTCTATGATTTCAAGCGTGGTTTCCACCCCTACGTCGCTCGTTACAAGCACTTCTTCGAGATTATCCAACACTTCTTCGTCGATGCTCGATTTTCCGGCAACGGCGCGTGTGATTTTCTTCAGCACGCTTTCTTTGGTCTTATCCAGACCGCGTTCCAAGTCTGCCTTCTCGGCATCGGCCTGTTCTACGGTTTTATTCCGCGAAAACAACGAAAAAAAGCCCATTTTCTTCAATTATTCGGTTTCTGTTATCCATCGACGGAAACGGCAGGTCTTGGTCTGCCCGAAACACCGCCGGTACAAACACATAAAGGTTCACCGATGTCTTACCGATGAACCTCCATGCAACGCGGACGGCAAGCGTCCGCACCAAAAGCCACGAAAGGAGGATTAAGCCTTGTTGGCAAAATATTCCTTTACCTTGTCGTTGGCGATGATTTCTTCCTTGAAAGTATAGGCTCCCGTCTTGGGCGACTTAACTACTTTCACTACCTTGGCAAAATCCTTGCCAGTACTGGTTTTCAGGGTTGCAACTACTTTCTTTGCCATGGCTTACACTATTTTATTTCTTTGTGAACCGTCATTCTTTTGAGAATGGGGTTGTACTTCTTCAATTCCAAACGGTCGGGCGTGTTTTTCTTGTTCTTGGTGGTAATATAACGGGAAGTGCCCGGCATACCGCTGGCTTTGTGTTCGGTGCATTCCAAAATCACCTGAACGCGTGCCTCTTTGTTCTTCTTTCCCATGGTTTCTAACTATTTTAGGTATTCTGAATAGGGGTGCAAAGGTAGTATTTTTTTTGGGATTAACAAAAGCTTGTTGATTTTTCCTGTTTTTTACCGCCATCTCGCCCCTTTTGCGTATATTCGCTTCACTAACCTCCAAAAACATAAGATTATGAAAAAATTATTGCTAGGGTTAACCGCCCTGTTCACCCTGTCGTTTATGGGGTTGAACGCCGAGGTCATCACAAAAGCCGACACCGTGTTCATGTTTGCCAACAAACGGGGTGCGGTGAAAACCCCAAAGGACATTCCGGGAAGAGGCTATTGCAATTCGGTGGAAGTATCGGCCAGCGTTCTTCCCAAAAGCACCTACAATGTATCGGCCGCTATGGTGTTCGGGTATAGATTCAATAAGTACATATTTCTCGGCGGCGGTCTCGGTCTTTCCTATCTCCACGAAACATACAATTACTCTTATAATGATAGTAAAATTCATCACTATGTAGGAATACCCGTGTTTGTCCGTGCCAAATTCAATTTTACCAAGAAACGTGTTTCTCCCTTTTTCGGCATAGACCTTGGTGGCGCCATGTTCTGGG
>CAMWTX010000101.1 GCA_947177315.1 uncultured Bacteroidales bacterium
CCTCTTGGGGTTGCTTGTAGCGGATATCCAGCACGGAACTCATCTTGTCGCCGTAACGGGCATCGAAACCGCCGCTGGAGAAGGTAAGGGTCTGCACTAAATCGGGATTGACAAAACTCAGTCCTTCCTGTTCGCCTGAACGGGTCAGGAAAGGCCGGTATATCTCGACCCCGTTCACATACACGAGGTTTTCGTCGAAATTGCCGCCCCGCACCGAATACTGCGAGCTCAGTTCATTGTTGTTGTTGACGCCCGGCAACGACATCACCAGGCCTTCCACGCCGCCGGTGATGCCGGGCAGGGTCTGCCCTTCGAGCGGGGAGAGATGCACGTAAGCGTTGTTCCGTTGGCGTTCGCCTTGCACGGACACTTCTTCCATCTGCACGGTGGCGGCTTGCAGCACCGGCCGCAATTGTTTTTTCTGTTTGTCTTGAAGCTTGATTTTCTGCCGGTAAGCCTGATAGGAGGTATGGCTGAAGAGCAGTTCCAGTTCGATGCCGGCGGGCACGGAAAGACTGAAATAACCGTTTTCGGCGGTGGAGGTGCCGATAGGCCTTTCCAGATTGACCACGCCTACCGATACCAAGGCGATGCCTTGCCCGTTTTCATCGGTGACATAACCTTCCACCAAGGCATTCTGGGCATGGGAAAACAGCGGCAGGGAACACAGCAGCACCGCCGCCATACGCGATAGAAACACCAAAAACCTATTCTTCATCGCTAAATTCGGGCAGGGCGCCGGAGGGAGTTGATTCGTATTGTTTGTAATCCTGTCCTTGCGCTTCGGTCTTCTGCATTTCCTTGCGGCGCCTCAACTGCTTTACGAACTGCGCCCATGCAAAGGGATTGAGCAGGTTTACGGGAGCCATCTGGTTCTGGTAATAGAGCCGCGAGCTCTGTTGCTGCATGAGGGAGCGGTAGTTCATATCGGCGTTCATGCTGCCGTTGCGTGCCTGTTCGCGCAAGGCCGCCAGGTTGAAATTCTTGCGGATGATGTCTGATTCGGATTCGGGAAGTTTCAGGTTCACAAAAGCTTCGCGAAATTTCTCCTTGCTGGGCCAAGGGTAGATGACCGTTTCGAGCAACATGATGGTGTCTTGCTCCATGGGAACCACCATCGAATAGGCATCGTGGCGAATCGTATCGGGAATCACCACATAACGAGGACGGTAGCCTACGGAGGTAAAACGCACCGTGTCGCCCACCAGAGCCACGAAAGAAAAGAATCCGTTGGCGTCGGCAATTGTTCCCTGCCGGCGTGAACCGATAATCAAGGTGGTGAAGGGCAGGGGATTGCTGTCGATTCCGCTGACCACGACCCCCGAAAACTGGATAATCTTGCCGGAGGCGGCGTAATGCCGCAACTGCGAATAAGCCATCGAGCCCTCGGCGAAAAGCCAGACGGCCATGAGTATCAAAAGACGTTTGAACCGGAGGACAGGCATAATGGCGAATTTAGGCTTTTTTATCCAATAATCCCTGATGCGAGGCTATCAGGATGGCGATGCCGCCCAGAATAAAGGGAAGGCTCAGTATCTGCCCCATGTCCAACCGAAGCCCGGCTTCCCAGCCAACCTGCACTTCTTTAAGGAATTCTATCAGGAAACGTGCCCCGAAGCAGCCGACAAGGAACCAGCCGAACAGCTGTCCGTTGCGCACATGTCCTTTCTTTTTCCAGAAATGGAACAGCAGGGCGGCGAACAGCAACAGGTAGCAAAGGGCTTCGTAGATCTGCGTGGGGTGCTTGGGCAGGGTTTCGGCATCGCGCACGAACACGAATCCCCACGGCAGGGAGGTAACATGTCCGTAGATTTCGGAATTCATCAGGTTGCCCATGCGGATAAAGAAGCCGCTCAGGGCCACCGGTATCACCACACGGTCCAGCCAATACCAAATGGAGGTCTTGTACTTTCTCGACACGAGCCATAAGGCGATCAGGATGCCGATGGCCGCCCCGTGGCTGGCCAGACCGCCGTCGCGTATCTTGAGGATATCCAGAGGGTGGCTCAGATACCATTGGGGTTCGTAGAACAGGCAATGCCCCAGGCGCGCGCCGATAATCACCGCCACGGCCACATACCAGAGCAGCACGTCGGCCATTTCAGTATTTTGTCCTTCCCGTTTCAGCATACGGGCCAAAATCCACCAGCCGAGCAGAAAGGCTACGGCAAACAGGATTCCGTACCAGCGTATCTCAAGTCCAAATAGGCTAAATGCCACAGGATTAATATTCCAAATAATATAACCTAACATAATTCTTTAAGTTCGAGAAGCAGGCTCTTGATCTTGCGGAGGTTTTCGGCCACCGCCAAGCGGGCTTCCTGGGATTCAACGGGTTGGCGTTTCAATTTCTCTTTGGCGCCCTGCAAGGTGTGGCCTTGCTCCTTGACCAGGTGGTAAATCTGATGGAAATAGTCCAGATCCCGTTGGGTAAAGAGCCGGTTTCCCTTGCGGTTCCGCTGTGGATGTATTACTTCAAATTCCCTCTCCCAAAAACGTATCAAAGAAGTGTTTACATTAAACAATGCAGCCACTTCCCCAATCGTGTAAAAAAGCTTTTTCGGTTGTTCTTCCATGGCTAAGAGAGGCTTTGGTTCACTTCTTTCGCTTTTTCGAAGATTTCGAGGTATTCTTCGGGCGACATGTCGATGAAGAAATAATAAACGGGGTTCACATGCTTGCCGTTCACCAATACTTCGTAATGCAGGTGCGTTCCTTTGGAAGCTCCGGTAGAACCAACGTAACCTACAATATCTCCGCGCTTTACCTTCTGTCCGGGGCGAACCGCCAGCTTGTTCATGTGCGCGTAGAGCGTTTCGTACCCAAAACCGTGGTTCACCTTGCAGACAATGCCGTAACCCGAATAGCCGATAGGGCTGTTGTCGGCCACGGTAACGCGTCCGTTGCCGGTGGCATAGACCGGCGTTCCCTGCGGGGCGGCGATATCCGTGCCGGTGTGCATGCGCAAAGACTTGTAGATGGGGTGGAAACGGTATCCGAAGCCCGAACTCATGTGGCTGCTGTTCTTGTTGACGGGATAAATAGCAGGCACACAGCGCATATACTCCTCTTTCTGCTTTGCCTGGTCGTAAATCTGGTCCATGGAAATCGACTGGGCGTAGAGGTCGTTGGCCAGCTTGTCCACCTTCTCGGAGGTCTGTATGATGGCTTTGGAAATGGTGTTGTCTTTGAAATTGCTGTAATTCTGCCGCAGGATGGCCTTGGGCACGGGCGGTTCGGCTTCAAAGATCATACGGTAGAGGTTGCGGTCGCGGGAATGGACATCCGAGACCACCTTTTCCAGTTCATCCACACGGCTGCTCAGATAGCTGTATTGCGCCTTGGCCGCCGCAAGGTCTTCGGCCAGCTGCTTTTCGCGCGGCGATTCAAAGAAGTTGATGGATATGAAGATGGCCACCCCGAAGAAAAACAAAGCCACCACCAGATAGCGCAGCATCTTGAACAGGCGCTGTCGGGCGCTCACCTTTACTTTCTTGACCGAAAGCGAGGCGGTGTCTAAGTAATAGATTTCGTTTTTCTTCTTTTTAACCATAAGGTTGCCCCCCTTAGTTTAAGGGATAATCCAATTTAAGTTGGCTGAACACGCTTTTGATGGCTTCCGGGAGCTTGCCCGCATCCGAGCCCGAACCGGTGGCGAAACCGGCTTGACCGCCGCCGCTGCCGCCCATCTGCTTGCAGGCTTCCTTGATGATATTGCCCGCATGGGTGCCCTGTTGGGTAAGGCTTTCGCCGATAAGCAGCTGCAGGAAAGGTTTTTCGTTCCAGATACCGGCTATGAGCACCACGCCGTCGGGCAGGTCTTTCTTGAAGGACATCGCCAGCGATTTGGCCATATCGGGTTTGTAGGACTTCAAGGAGAACACCACGGGAACGCCGTTCACCATCTTTTTCGATTCCAGCAGGCGGTTGTGCGTCTGGGCAAGCTGTTCGTTCAGCAGGGCCTCCATTTCCTTCTTGAGCTGGGCGTTGCCCTCGATCAGTTTCTTGATATGCCCCAACACATCGTTGCCGGCCTTGAAAAGTTCGCTCACTTCATCCAGTTGGTCATAGGCCACATAGGAGAGTTCTTCGGCGCGGCCGGCGCTCACGGCCGTGATGCGCCTTACCCCGGCGGCGATAGCCCCCTCGCTCAGAATCTTGAACGAACCCAGCTGTCCGGTGGCCGCCACATGGGTTCCCCCGCAGAATTCCACCGATTCCCCGTAACGGATCACACGCACCTTGTCGCCGTATTTTTCGCTGAACAAGGCCATCGCACCCATCTGGCGCGCCTGGTCAATCGGCATATTGCGGTGTTCGTCCAGGGGAATGTTCTGACGGATGAGCCGGTTCACGATGCGTTCCACCTGGCGTATCTCGTCGCGGGTCATCTTTTGGAAATGCGAGAAGTCGAAGCGCAGTTCCTTTTCGTTTACCAGCGAACCTTTCTGTTCCACATGCGTGCCCAGCACCTTGCGCAAGGCGTAGTGCATGAGGTGGGTGGCGGTATGGTGGCAGGCCGTCTGGATGCGCAGGTCGTTATTCACCACCGCCTTGAACGAGGACTTAGGGTCGGAGGGCAGTTTTTCCACCCAATGGATGGCGGTGTTGTTTTCTTTCACCGTGTCGATAACGGAAATCTTTTCGCCGCTCTGCAAATCTTCGAGATAGCCCCGGTCTCCGGTCTGTCCGCCCGATTCGGCGTAGAAAGGCGTGGGCGAACACATGATTTGGTAAAGGTCCTTGCCTTTTTTGTTGACCTTGCGGTAGCGCAGAATCGAAGTGGGGGATTCGAGCGTGTCGTATCCCACGAATTCCACTTCCGTGCCTTCGTGCACCACCACCCAGTCGTCGGAAGAAACGGCGGCATCGGTGCGGGAGCGGTTCTTCTGCTTCTGCATTTCGGCCTCAAAGCCTTTCTGATCCACTTTCAGGCCTTTTTCACGCAGCATGAGCTCGGTCAGGTCGAGCGGAAAACCGTAGGTGTCGTAGAGTGTAAAGGCGTTCACGCCGTCCAAGGTGTCCTTGCCCTCGGCGCGGAGCTTGTCCGCCAACTGGTCCAAGAGGCGGTTGCCGGTTTCGAGAGTCTTGAGGAAAGTGTTTTCTTCTTCGGTGATTACTTTGGTAATCAAATCTTTCTGGCGCACAATCTCAGGATAGGATTCGCCCATCTGCGCCACCAGCACCTCTACCAGGCGGCAGATAAAAGGCTCGTGCAGGTTCAGGAAGCTGCAACCGTAGCGCACCGCACGGCGCAAGATACGGCGGATCACATAGCCGGCCTTGTTGTTGGAGGGCAGCTGCCCGTCGGCGATGGCAAAACTTACCGCCCGGGCGTGGTCGGCGATAACGCGCATGGCGATGTCGCTCTTGGGGTCTTTGCCGTAAGGAATGCCGCAATTCTGCGACAAGGCGGCAATCAGCGGCTGGAACACATCGGTGTCGTAGTTCGACTGCTTGCCCTGAACCACCATGCAGAGGCGTTCAAAGCCCATGCCGGTATCGATGCACTTGGAGGGAAGTTCTTCCAGATGCCCGTCCGCCATGCGGTTGAATTGCATGAACACCAGGTTCCATATCTCGATAACCTGCGGATTGTCTTTGTTGATGAGTTCGCGGGCATCGATCTTGGCGCGATCTTCGTTGTTGCGGATATCCACATGGATCTCCGAACACGGGCCGCAGGGGCCGCTTTCGCCCATTTCCCAAAAGTTGTCGTGCTTGTTGCCGAACAGGATGCGCTCTTCGGCGATATGGTCCATCCAGAAACGGTAGGCTTCCATATCCTTGTCGGTGCCGTCGCCGGCATCGCCGCCAAAAACGGTAACATAGAGGCGGTCTTTGTCTATCTTCATCACCTCGGTGAGGAACTCCCAGGCATAGGCGATGCTCTCTTTCTTGAAATAGTCGCCGAAAGACCAGTTGCCCAGCATCTCGAACATGGTGTGGTGGTAGGTGTCGTGTCCCACTTCCTCCAAATC
>CAMWTX010000102.1 GCA_947177315.1 uncultured Bacteroidales bacterium
ATGATGGTGGGCAGTGTTAGTTGTTTATAAGAGTCAGGACCATCGACATTCAGGAATACAACCAGGGCACGGGGCAGATCAAGGCCTACCTTTCGGTGCAGCTGCGCCGTCCGTGCTTTAAATCCACCTATTCGAGCACGATGCTCAATATCATCGACAAAGACTTTACGTTCCGCTACATCAAGAACGATCCTCTGGAATACAACGACAACAGCATCGGAACGAACCTTACCGCCACCATCGCTTTCTACGCCTACATCATTTTGGGCAATTACATGGATTCCGGCTATCCGCGCGGCGGGGAAGTGTTTTTTGAAAGGGCGCAGAATATCGTCATGCAGGCGCAATCCCTCAACGAACAGGGCTGGCGGCCGAGCGAGAAGAACGAAAGGAACCGCTATTGGATAGCCGAAAACTACAACAACGGCAATTACCAGGCCATACACGAAGTGCTGTACCGCTATTTCCGTCTGGGCATGGACATGATGTACGACAACCCCGACCAGGCGAGCGTCAACATATTGCAGGCCATTACCCAACTCAATGGTTTGAAGAAGATGCGGAACAACCTGGTGTGCGTGCAGCTGTTTCTCGAATCGCGCGCGGACGAATTGGTGAATATCTTCCAGCCCGCGCCGCAGGAAGAACGCCAAAAGGCGGTCGATCTGTTTGTGGAAGTGGATCCTTCCAACGTGGCGCAATACCGTAAAATCATGTCCGGCTCACGCTGAGCCGCCGTATAATCCGTTTTCGATGTTGCAACACCTCCGCATAGAAAACTACGTGCTTATCCGCTCCCTCGACGTGGATATGGATTCCGGCTTTTGCGTGATTACCGGCGAAACGGGAGCGGGAAAGTCCATCCTGCTGGGGGCGCTGGGGCTGGTGCTTGGGCAGCGGGCCGACAGCGGCATCTTGTCGGATTCGGGCAAGAAGTGTGTCATCGAGGCGCATTTCAATATCGAGAACTTAGACCTGTCGGGATTCTTTGCCCAAAACGATTTGGATTCAGACGCCTCCGATTCCTTGCTGATACTGCGGCGCGAGGTTTTGCCGGGCGGCAAGTCGAGAGCGTTCGTGAACGATACGCCCGTGTTGCTCCCGGTGCTCAGGGAGCTTGCTTTTCTGTTGATCGATATCCATTCCCAACATGAAACCCTTACCTTGGGGCGTGCCGGTTTCCAGCTGCAGCTTTTAGACAGTTATATGGAAGATGCCTCGGACCTGCTTTCGGAGTATGCCGGGCTGTACCGCCGCTACAAGGAGTTGCACCGCCAGATCGAGCGGCAGAAGGAAGAACAGGCGCAATCGGCGCGGGAGCAGGATTATTGGCAGTTCCTGTTCGACGAACTGGATAAGCTCAACTTGCAGGCCGGCGAGCAGAAGCAGATGGAAGACACGCTGGAAAGGCTCTCCCATGCTGAATTGCTGCAGACTACCTTGGCGGCGGCGGTGGCGGAAACAGACGGGGAGGAGATGAGCCTGCGCTCGCGGGTGGACAATCTCTTGCGTTCACTCAAGAAAATAGCCCCTTACCACAAGGGGGGGGAAGCTTCTTTGCCACGCTGGCAGTCGCTCTCCGCCGAACTGGCGGATTTGGGCGCCGACCTGAACCGCTGGAGCGAGGAAGACGGCACGGATTCGGATGTCAAGACCCGCTACGAGGAACGCCTCGATGCGCTGTACCGCCTGGAACGTAAGCACAAGGTGGAGAATGATGCCGGCTTGATAGCCCTGCGGGATGATCTGGCGCGGAAATTAGGAAAGATAAACGGTTCGGAAGAAGAACTGGCTGCCAAGGAAGCGGAATTGGCCTCCTACGTGAGCCGTCTGGAGCAGATGTGCGCCCAGCTGCATGCCAAGCGCGGGGCGGCGGCGCAGAGCCTGCAGACCGCTATCGTGAGTGCCTTGGCGGACTTGGGCATGGAACAGTCGCGCCTCGAGATCAGGCTCTCGGATACCGCTCAGTTCACCGCCACGGGCAGCGACAAGGTGGAGTTCCTCTTTACCGCCAATCTGGGCAGCGAGCCCAAGGAAATATCCAAAGTGGCTTCGGGCGGCGAGCTTTCGCGCCTGATGCTGGCCATCAAGTCGGTGATACATCGCCGCAACCTCCTGGGAACCATTATTTTTGACGAGATAGACACCGGCGTTTCGGGAAAGATAGCCGGCAAGGTGGCCGCCATGATGCAGCGGATGAGCCGTTATATGCAGGTTATCGCCATTTCGCACCTGCCGCAGATCGCCGCCAAGGCCGGCACGCATTTTCATGTCTATAAGGCTGAGGAAGACGGCAGGACGGTTTCCTGCATACGCCGCCTGAACCAAGAGGAACATATCGCCTCGATAGCCTCGATGCTGAGCAACGAGCAGGTTACCGAAGCGGCCCTGCAAGCCGCCAGGGAACTTATCAAAGGATAGGAGGAAGGCTCGTGGAAGATTCGTTGGAAGATTACATGGATGAGGAAACGGCGCGCCTTTTGGAGCGTTTCACGCAGCAGTCGGCTACGGGCAACCTGGGTTTTTACGATGTGGACGAATATGTGGAGTTGATAGACGCCTTTATATGGAACGGCGATCTGAACAAGGCCACGGAAGTGTTCACTTTGGCCCAGGGGCAGTATCCCGAAGCCGTGGAGTTGAAGCTCAAGCACGCCGAGATATGCCTCGAGATGGATTTTCTGGACCGGGCCCTGCAGTTGATTTCGGAAGTGGAGGAAGTGGAGCCTTATCTGTACGACTGCTATATCGTCAAGGGGCATACTTTGCTTTGCATGCGGCGGTTCGGGGAAGCGCGGCAAAATTTCCTCATGGCGGGCGAGAAAGGCGCCGAGAAAGTGGATGTGGAGATGGGGTTGGCGCAGACCGAAATCGAGGCGGGCAATCCCGACAAGGCATGGATTCACATGCAGCGTATCATCGGTTACGAAAACGATACGATAGAGACCGGCAACCGTTTTATCGATCTGGCGCAGAAAGGCAACAAACTGCCCGAAGCCATGGAGTGGGTGCGCCAACTGCTCAAGGAGCATCCGTACTCGTTGCTGTATTGGAAAATGCTGGTGGAACTGGCGGATGCCGCCGCGTGCTACGAACAGGCGCTGGAGGCTTGCGAATTTGCGTTGGCGATCGCTCCCGACGACTTGGAAACACTCAAGAACAAGTTCAACCTGTTCGAGAATGTGGATACCGAAGAAAGCCGGCTCGATTTCTACCTGCGTATGGAAAAGATTGCTGTGGAGAACGGCGACGAAGGCTTTCAGGCGGCGGTTATGCTGCGTGTGGCGCAGGAATACGAACTGGATTCCGCCTGGGAACAGGCCGAGATATACTATCACCGTCTCTCCGATGTGCCGGCTATCCGCCAGTATGCCTTGTTCCGTTTGGGCGTGATAGCCGATTTCAGGCGTTCCTATGTTGCTTCTTTGGCATATTTCAAACAGGCTTTGGAAGCCGGGGAACCGGGCGAGGATGAACATGGCAACCGCGCCAAGATTTACCGGGGGGCGGCGCGCACGTATTTCAATATGGGGCATGTCGAAGAGGGGCTCCAATACAGCCGCATGGCCTACGAAGCCGACCCGGAGCACCGTTTTCACCTCTATGCCTATGTGGCCGACTGGCTCGACCAGGGGCGGGACCGGGAGATACATGCCTTTCTGTACAGTGAGGAACTTGCCGGAAAGCAAACGGCGGAGCTGCTTTTTGCAAGAGCCGTGTTCGCCTACTATACGGGCAAGGAAGAAGAGGCCGTATGTCTGTTTGCGCTTGCTTTCCGAACCGATGAACGCACGATGCGCGACCTGCCCGAAATCTTTCCCGGCATTGTGGAAGAAAACGACAAGATAAAATCCCTTTTGGAAATTTTGATGGATGCGGCCAAAACAGATTACAGGGCCGAAGAAGGGGAACCTCCCTATTACTATGGACCGGATGAACAGGAATGATTTGCCCGCAGTTTTCGGCTTGATAGGGCATCCGCTGGGGCACTCCTTTTCGGCGGCATATTTCGGCAGGAAGTTCGAGAACGAAGGCTTGCAGGGATTTTCTTACCTCAATTTCGATTTGCCCGATTTGGATGCCGGTATTCCCGCGCTCAAGGCCGACGCCCGTGGCCGGGGATTCAACGTTACCGTGCCCTACAAGCAGGAAATCATGCGTTTCTTGGACGCCCTCTCGCCCGAGGCCGCACAGATAGGGGCGGTCAATACCGTCAGGGTAGAGGACGATGGGCGTTGGACGGGTTACAATACCGACTATATCGGTTTTTACGACAGTTTGCTGCGTTTCATGCCCGAAGAAATACCTACACCGGCCCTGGTGCTGGGCAACGGCGGGGCTTCGCAAGCGGTGCAGTACGCCTTGCATCGCCACGGCAGGGAATATTTTCTGCTTTGCCGTAATCCGCGTCAGGAAAGCGGAAAGGCCTTCCGTCCGGCAAAAACGTTTTCGTATTCCGGCATCACGCCCCGGGAAGTGGCAGACTGCCGTCTGATTATCAACACCACCCGTTTGGGCATGTTCCCCGATTTGGACTCCTGTCCGGAGATTCCTTATGGGGCGGTAACGGAACACCATTACGCTTTCGACCTCGTGTATAATCCCGAAAACACCGCCTTTATGCGCCGTTGCGCCGCACAGGGAGCCCAGGTGATGAACGGACTGGATATGCTGCACCGTCAGGCGGAAGCGGCCTGGAAGATTTGGCAGGGCACCGGAGCGTAGCGGTAGGATTGCCGCCGGGTTGATTCGTTTTATTCTTTGGTCTTTTTCCGCGAGAATACCGCCGTGAGCGGCTTGTGGTCCGAATAATCCACGTTGCGCGTGTCGAAATAAAGCGTTTCCAGATTTCCCCGATAGAGGATATAATCGATGCGGTAGGAGGGATAGTAACCCCGGTAAGACTGTCCGAACCCGCTGCCGGCATCCACAAAGGCATCTTCAAAACCCTTGCGGCGCATGTGGCCGTAGGCATAAGAAACGGGTTGGTCGTTCATGTCGCCGCACACCAATAGGCGCGAGGGTGCGTGCGAAGTGTCCGCGTGCAGCGCGATTTGGCGTATCTGTAGGCTCCGGGTAAGGGTGGCTTTGCGCATCTTGCCCAGCATGCGCTTGGCGCCGTGGGTGTAGTTGCGGTCTTTGGCAGGGTTGGCAGAAGCCGCCCGCACGGCTTCGAAGAATGCGCGGTCGGTTTTGTCAAAACGGTTCGATTCCAGATGGATGTCATAGACCCGCAGCGTGTCTTTGCCCACGAGCAGGTCGGCGAACACCACGTCGAATGTGCTCATGCCCTCCAGACTGCCTTGTTGGAGGATAGGGTATTTGCTGTAGATGATGTTGCCGTAATAGAAATTCCGGTTGGATGCCGGCTCGGTGCGGTAACGGTAGCCGGCTTCGGGTAGCACCGTGCCCAGCGAGAAACTGCCGTTCTTGCTCTCGTAGTATTCCTGCAGGCAGACGATATCGGCATCCTGATCCTTGACGTAATCGAGCAGCTGGTTCTTGATGGCGCCTTTTTCTCCCGGAATTTCCCCGTAGAAATTGAACAGGCGCACGTTATAGGTCAGCACCTTGAAGCGGTCGGGGGCGATCCATTCGCTTTTGGGCGGTTCGCTCCGGCCTTTTCCGCGCAGGAGGCAGACGGTGTTGTTATAGTTCAAGAGCACGCAGAACGCAAAAAGCAGGGCTTCCCAACGGAAGAAAGTCAGGTAGAGTATTGTCAGCCCCATGCCTAAAAGCAACAGCACGGGAAACGCCAGTCCGCACAGGGAGGGAAAGAACAGGCTTTCGGGATGTATGTACCGCACGCCGAAGCACAGCAGCAATCCTACCGCCACCACCGCCGCCGGCAGGAACGCCACGCGGTGCAGCCAGCCTCCTTTTTTCTTTTTCTTGGCGCTCATGGATTAATTCAGATAACTGCTTATGATGTATGCTTCCAGAAATTCACGTTCGTCTTTCCG
>CAMWTX010000103.1 GCA_947177315.1 uncultured Bacteroidales bacterium
CCACGCCCTCGGCTGGCATCACAAGGTGGAATTGCAGGAAGGCATCTCCCGCCTGGCGCAATGGTACATGAACAGCCTCAATAAATAAACGACCCCGACAGGGTTCACCCAAATACAAAAATTTTCCGGATATGGATCAGAAGATAAGACAACGGGCGGAATTATGGACCAAACCGCCTTACGATGAAAAGACACGCCTTGCGGCCCAAGCGCTCTTGGAAGGCAACGAAACCGAATGCTCCGATGCCTTTTACCGCGATTTGGAATTCGGAACGGGCGGCCTGCGCGGCATCCTGGGCGTGGGTACAAACCGCATGAATGTGTATGTGGTGGCTTTGGCGACCCAGGGTTTCGCCAACTACCTTGCCAAACAATGCAGGGAAGAAAAGCTGGCCAAAAGCGTGGCGGTGTCTTACGACTGCCGTAACGGAAGCTCGGAATTCGCGCTGACCACCGCTAAGGTGTTTGCCGCCAACGGCTTCAAGGTGTATCTGTTTACCGCCATGCGCCCCACCCCGGTGCTCTCGTTTGCCGTGCGCCATTACGGTTGCTGCGGAGGCGTGATGGTTACCGCCAGTCATAATCCCAAGGAATACAACGGCTACAAGGCCTACGGCAAAGACGGCGGCCAGCTGGTGAGCCCCCACGACAAGAACGTGATGGCCGAAGTGGCGGCGATCAAAGACCTTTCCGAGGTCAAGATGCAGGGCGGCGAGGCGAATATCGTGTATGTGGATGAAGAGGCCGACAACGCTTATCTGGAAAAAGTCTGCGCCCTGTCGCTCGACCGCGAGTCGGTACGCAAGCAGAAAAACCTCAAGATCATCTATACGCCTCTGCACGGCACGGGCATGACCATGGTGCCGCGGGCCTTGCGCCGCTGGGGTTTCGAGAACGTAATCTGCGTGCCCGAACAAATGGTACCCGACGGAGATTTCAGCACCGTGGCATCGCCCAATCCCGAGGAACGGGCGGCCATGATGCCGGCGATTGAACTTGCCAAGCGTGAACAGGCACAGCTGGTTATCGCCACCGACCCCGACGCCGACCGCGTGGGCGTGGCCATTGCCGACGGAAAGGGCGATTTCATCCTGCTCAACGGCAATCAGACCGGCTCCGTATTGGTGTATTACCTGCTCAATCAATGGAAAGTGGCTGGGCGCATCACGGGCAAGGAATATGTGGTAAAGACTATCGTCACCACCGAACTCATCAAGGCCATGGCCGAAAAGAACGGTGTGGAATGTTTCGACGTGCTGACGGGCTTCAAATATATTGCCGAAACCATCGGGGCGCTCGAAGGCAAAAAAACGTTTATCGGAGGAGGGGAAGAAAGTTACGGCTATCTGGCAGGCGATTTCGTACGCGACAAAGACGCGGTGATTGCCTGTTGCCTGATTGCCGAAATGGCTGCCGACGCGGCCTGCCGGAACGAGAGTTTCATCGACATTCTGAGCCGGCTTTATTCCGAATACGGTTTCTACAACGAATCGCTGGTGTCTGTAACGAAAAAGGGTATGGACGGAGCCGCGCAGATAAAGGCGATGATGGAAGGTTTCCGCGCCACTCCGCCGCAGCGTATAGGCGGCGAAAAAGTGGTGGAGGTGCGCGACTACAAGAACGGCTACGGCAATCTGCCGGGAAGCGATGTGTTGCAATTCTTTACCGAAGCGGGCAGCAAAATCACCGTGAGGCCCTCGGGCACCGAGCCCAAAATAAAGTTCTATTTCGGCGTGAAGGCCGCTTGGCAAGCGGACAAGACGCTGCAGGAACAGGAAGCGCAGGTAAAGGAAAGAGTGGAAAACTTTAAAAAAGATTTAGGATTATGACAACAGCGGTTTGGACGGAAATTTTCGGCTGGGCGGCCAGCCTCTGCATGATTTTGGGCTATATGCCGCAGGCCTTGCTCACGATGCGCACGCGCAAGACCGACGACCTTTCGTTGACAGCTTGGTTCTTCATGGGGCTCGGCTCGGTATTCTTCGTAGTAAACGGCTTGCTGATGTGGAACCTGCCGCTGGCCGTCACCAATATGATTACGGGCACTTGCAGCACCATCATCATCTGCATGAAACTCTATAACGACCGCAAGAAGCGGAAACAGAAGTAAATCCGTCTGGATAAAAATATTAATAAAATTGCTATCTTTGTAGGCAAACAATAAATACAAACGAATGAAAACCTTTAATGGATTATTGCTGACAGCTTTTTCCTTGATTTGCATGTTGGGATTTTCGAGTTGTTCCGACGACATACGGGAAACCGAGGGAACGGGAGGGGAAAAGGAAAATGTGGATATGGATATTCCGATTTCCGATGATTTGGAAAACAACACTGTAGCGGTCTATTATATAAACAAGGAGGCTACTGTTGTGGCGGCGGCCAATATCAAGGATTATGTTTCTGCCACAGTCGAGGGGGCCCAAGTTTCCTTGGTTCAGTCCTCGGAAGTTGATGAAACGATTGGCGAAATCACCTATATGCTGCAAGGAAGCAGTACGGACGGAAGCTTTGCATTGGAGGGATCCTATAAAGCGACGGTTATGTTGAACGGACTTGATTTGGCCAATACGTCAGGAGCAGCCATCGATATTCAGAATGGCAAGCGCATCAAGCTGAAAGTGGCCGACGGCACGGTCAACCGTCTTGCCGACGGAGCCGACGGCAAGCAGAAAGCTAGTTTGTACTGCAAAGGGCATCTTGAATTTTCCGGAACTGGTTCTCTCCGTGTTACGGGAAATACGGCCCATGCCATCAGCGCCAAGGAATATATCGAGATTAAGAAGTGTGAAATCATTGTGCTGAAAGCTATTAAGGATGGCTTCAACTGCAATCAGTATTTCCTTATGGAAAGCGGCACGGTGAATATTTCGGGAACCGGCGACGACGGCATTCAGGTTTCCTATAAAGACGACGCGGATCGGGAGGAGGAAGATACAGGAAACCTTACGATAGAGGGCGGTACTCTGATTGTATCCGTCACCGCCGACGCGGCAAAAGCGTTGAAAGCCGACAACGATATTGTGGTTACCAATGGTACGGTGGAAGCGAAAGTTTCGGGAAACGGGATTTGGGACGAGGCTAAATCCAAGACCAAGGCCTCGGCTTGCCTGGGTGCAGACCATAATGTGGAAATATCCGGAGGTACCCTGACGCTTACGGCAATGGGAAGCGGTGGAAAAGGAATCAACTGCGACAATGAATTCAATCTGTCGGGAGGCAAGGTAACGCTATCGACCTCGGGCGGAATGGTGGTATATACCAATGGAAAACTCAACCATAATTATACCGGCAATACGGATAGGATAGACAGCGACAAGAAGTCCTCGCCCAAGGGGGTCAAGGCGGATGGAAACATTACGATTACAGGAGGAGACATTTATGTAAAGACCACGGGGAATGGAGGCGAAGGTATCGAAAGCAAGTCGGATCTTACTATTGAAAACGGAAACATCACGATAAGGGCCAAAGACGACGGCATCAATTCTTCGGGCAATATGTATATCAAGGGAGGCTATATAGATGTTATGTCTTCGGATAACGATGGCCTTGATGCCAACAAGAATATCTACATTTCCGGAGGTACCATAATGGCTTTCGGCGCAGGGTCGCCCGAATGCGGCATCGATGCCAACGAAGAAGAGGGTTATACGGTGTATTTTACAGGCGGAAATCTCCTGGCGGCAGGAGGCAGGAACTCCACTCCAAAAAACAATAATTCCACGCAACCCTATGTCTCCACAAACTTTTCGCTGACCGCAGGAGAGAAAGTAAATGTGTTGAAGGAAAGCCAGGAACTCTTTACATTTGACATACCTTCCGACTATACCATAGGGAATACGGGAGGAGCCCCGGGAGGCTGGGGCCCTGGAGGCAACAATAAATCAACGAGCGTGCTTATAAGTGTGCAGGGTATGGTTTCGGGAGAAAGTTATACCGTAAAATCCGGTTCTTCCAGTACCACAGTCACGGCAAGATAATCAATCCCGGGCCGACGGCTATTCTTCGGTAAAACCCTTAAAGCAGTCCACGCCGGTCTGTACGGTTTCGCGCACGATAGGCCAAAAACGGTAGGTGGCTTTCTCCACGTAGCGGAAAGAGAGCGAGGAATCCCGCACGGAAGGTTTGAGGATTTCCTCCTGCGGGTCTATCTTGTTCCAGAAGTAAATCAGGATACTGAACACCGCCAGCACCTTGCAGAAACTCAACAGCAAACCGCCGATGCGGTTGAACAGCCCCAAGGAAGTCTTGTTGGCCCAATTGCCCAACACCTTTCCGAGAAAATAAACGCCGATGGAAACACCGATGAACATCAGCACGAAACAGATGGTCTGGGCGTGCCGGCCGTTTATCGAGAACCATTCGCCCACCAGATAGGAGAACTTGAACGACATATACAGCCCCGCCACCAAAGCCAGCAGCGACACCAATTCCATCACAAGCCCGTTCTTGGCACCCTTGAAACCGCACCACAGCAGGGGGATGAGAATGATAAGATCTAGGAAATTCATGCTTCGGATCTGTTTCGGTGGTTGTTCAAAAGCCGTTTGGTAAGTTCGGAGGCCTCCATGAAGTGGATGATTTCAGGATTGTCGCTTTCCAGAATCGTGCGCCCGTTTCCCTGCCACCATAGTTTGCCCTCGTAGATGAAGTTCACCGTATCGCCGATTTTCAGCACCGAGTTCATATCGTGGGTGTTGATAACGGTGGTGATGCCGTATTCCTTCGTGATTTCGGAAATCAGGTTGTCGATAAGTTCCGAGGTGCGGGGATCCAGCCCCGAGTTGGGTTCATCGCAGAAGAGGTATTTGGGTTCCACGGCAATCGCACGCGCAATCGCCACCCGCTTGCGCATCCCGCCGCTCAGTTCGGAGGGCGAAAGGTACTCCGCCCCTTTCAAATCCACCCGCTGCAGGCAGTCTTTGGCACGGCTTATCTTCTCGGCGCGGGATTTCTGTGTAAACATATCCATCGGAAACATCACGTTCTCGAGCACCGAAAGCGAATCGAACAGCGCACCGCCCTGAAACACCATGCCGATTTCGCGCCGTATGGCGGTAAGCAGCTCCTGGTTCTTTTCCTTTACGAAATCGCGGCCGTCAAAAAGAATGGCACCGCTGTCGGGAGTAAGCAAGCCTGTCATGCTCTTCATCAGCACGGTCTTTCCCGAACCGCTCTGCCCGATAATGAGATTGCACTGCCCCGGCATCATCTTGAGATTGATGTCGAAAAGCACCTGGCGGTCGCCGAAAAATTTGTTCAGATGTTGTATTTCTATCATCCCGGAACCGATTTACATAAGTAACTGGGTCAACACCAGATTGGAAAGGATAATGGCGATACTGCTGTTGACCACCGCCTTGGTGCTGGCGCGCCCCACTTCCAACGCCCCGCCCTGCACCGTGTAGCCGTAAAAAGAAGAGATGCTGCTGATAAAGTAGGCGAACACCACGGTTTTGATAATGGCGTATGCCAGATCGAAAGGATGCGGAAAGGATTGCAGACCGTAGATGAACTCATACGAGGTCATGCTGCCGATGCTCACCGCCGCCCACCAGCCGCCGAACAAGGCCGCCACGATGCTGAGCATAATCAGGATGGGATTGAAGATCAGACAGGCGATAATCTTGGGAAGAATCAGGTACGAAGCCGAGTTCATGCCCATCACCTCAATCGCGTCGATTTGCTCGGTAATGCGCATCGTGCCTAACTGGGAAGCGATATGCGAGCCGATTTTTCCGGCCAGAATCAATCCGATAATCGTGGGGGCAAGTTCCATCACAATGGCCTTACGGGTGGCGAAACCCACCGAATAGACAGGGATCCAAGGCGAATCCATATTGACCTCCAGCTGTATGGCTGTATCTTAAACAAAAATCCGATCCCACGAGACCTCTCTACATA
>CAMWTX010000104.1 GCA_947177315.1 uncultured Bacteroidales bacterium
TTCTTCACCTAAAATGAACCTAAATTAACCTTTTTGGACGTTTCGTTTTTTACGCGCTCTTTTTAAATCGCTGTTTTTGCGCTTTTTGCATTTTCCCTTTTTGGACGGTTTGTTTTTACCCCCTTAGACGGGAGAAGTGAAAAATGTCCGGATTGGTATCGGATTGGAAGAAACTCATAACTTTATGTTTATGATGAATCCGGATTATTTTCTTTCGCTGAGCGTCGGCTACCGGTTTTAAATTTTGCGTAAATTCGCGTCTTATGCCCAAGCCGCTTGAAGCGACGAAAAACATCATTATCAAAGATGAAAAAACACGTTGATTTTCTGATTATCGGAACAGGCATAGCCGGATTAAGTTATGCGCTGAAGGTTGCCTCCAAAGGCACGGTCTGCATCATCACCAAGGCAAAAGCCGACGAAACTTCCACCAACTACGCCCAAGGCGGCATCGCCACCGTGATGGACGCCCTCGACTCGCACGAGGAGCATATCAAAGACACGCTGATTGCCGGCGACGGGCTCTGTGACGAGGAAGTGGTACGGCTCACCATCGGGGAATCGAACGCCCGTATCGACGAGCTCATTTCCTGGGGCGCGGAATTTGACCGCAAGCAGAGCGGAGAATTCGACCTGGGGCGCGAAGGCGGACACTCGGCGCACCGTATCCTGCACCATAAGGACCAGACCGGCGCCGAAATCGAAAGGGCGCTGCTCAAGGCGGTCAAGGAACATCCGGCCATCGAACTGCTGGAAGGCTATTTTGCCATCGACATCATTACCCAGCACCATTTGGGCGTGGAGGTTACCCGCCGCACTCCAGATATCGAATGTTTCGGCGCCTATGTGCTCAACCCCAAGACCAACAAGATAGACACCATTCTGGCCAAGACCACAATGCTCGCCACCGGCGGAAACGGCAATGTATATAACACCACCACCAATCCCGTGGTGGCCACCGGCGACGGGGTGGCGATGGTCTATCGCGCCAAAGGCAAGGTAAAGAACATGGAGTTCATCCAGTTCCACCCTACCGGCCTCTACAATCCTTCCGAAAAACCCTGCTTTCTGATTTCGGAAGCCGTGCGCGGGGCGGGAGCCAGGCTCTGTTCCATCCGCGGCGACTACTTTATGGAGCGCTACGACAAACGCCTCGAACTGGCGCCCCGCGACGTGGTGGCGCGCGCCATCGACAGCGAAATGAAGATTACCGGCGACGACCATGTGTTTCTCGACTGCCGTCCCATTTCCAAGACCGAGATATTCCACCACTTTCCCACCATCTACGCCAAATGCCTCTCCATCGGCATCGACATCACCAAAGACATGCTGCCGGTGGTTCCTGTGGCGCACTACAGCTGCGGCGGCATCGTAGTGGATCACGACGGCTGCACGAGCATCAAGAACCTCTATGCCTCGGGCGAATGTTCCTGCACGGGATTGCACGGAGCGAACCGCCTGGCATCCAATTCGCTGTTGGAAGCCCTCGTATTCTCGCACCGCGCCGCCCAACACGCCTCCGCAAAGCTTTCGGGCATCTCGTTCTGCGAGGAAGTGCCCGACTGGAACGACGAAGGCATGGTGCTCAACGAAGAAATGATTCTCATTACCCAAAGCCTCAAGGAAGTGCAGGCCATCATGTCGAACTACGTGGGCATCGTGCGCTCCAACCTGCGTCTCAAGCGCGCCTGGGACCGGCTCGGCATCATCTATAAGGAAACCGAAGAACTGTATAACAAGTCCGTGCATTCGGTAAAACTGGCCGAATTGCGCAACCTCATCAACATCGGCTATCTGATCATCAAGATGTCGATGGAACGGAAGGAAAACTGCGGGCTTTATTACAATCTCGACAACATCAAGAAATAATGGACAATCCCGCTTTTTCCGCCTTACATGCCACCTCGCCCATCGACGGGCGTTACGCCGACAAGACTTCTCCTCTGCAAGCATATTTTTCGGAATGGGCGTTCATGCGCTACCGGGTGCGTGTGGAGGTGGAATATTTCATTGCCCTCTGCGAATCGGGCATCGACGCCTTGAAGGATTTTCCCCAAGACCGGTTCGGAGATCTGCGCCGACTCTACCTTTCTTTTTCGGACCAGGATGCCCTGCAGATCAAGCAGACCGAAAAGACCACGAACCACGATGTAAAGGCCGTGGAATATTTCATCAAGGCCAAGTTCGAGGAATGGGGATTGCAAAGGTTCGAAGAATTCGTTCATTTCGGACTTACCTCGCAGGACATCAACAACACCGCCCAACCGCTCATGCTCAAGGAAGGGCTGGAAAACGTAATCTTGCCCGCCATCAGGAACATCATGGCGCAAATCGGACAAAAGGCTTCCGACTGGGCGCAAGTGAGCATGTTGGCGCGCACGCACGGGCAACCGGCATCGCCCACTGTATTGGGCAAGGAAATGCTGGTTTTTGTGGAACGCCTCCACAGCCAGCTGCAGCTCTTGCAACAAACGCCCCACAGCGCCAAGTTCGGCGGTGCCACGGGCAATCTCAACGCCCATTACGCGGCCTTGCCCCATATCGACTGGGTGGCTTTCGCCAACCGTTTCGTAAAAGACGCCCTGGGACTCGACCGCTATCAGACCACCACGCAGATAGAGCATTACGACAACGCCGCCGCCATTTTCGACGCCCTGCGGCGCATCAACACCATTTTGATTGATTTCTGCCGCGACGTGTGGACGTATATCTCGATGGATTACTTCAAACAGCAAATCAAGGCCGGGGAAGTGGGTTCCTCCGCCATGCCGCATAAAGTGAACCCCATCGACTTTGAAAACGCGGAAGGGAACCTCGGCATGGCCAACGCCATCTTTGCCCACCTTGCTTCCAAACTGCCCGTTTCGCGCCTGCAACGCGACCTTACCGACTCCACCGTCTGCCGCAATATCGGCGTGCCTTTGGCGCACAGCCTCATCGCCTACAAATCGCTCGAAAAAGGCATCGGCAAACTGCTTTTGAACGCACAGGGCATCGAAAAAGACCTGGACGACAACATCGCCGTGCTGGCCGAAGCCATCCAGACCGTCCTGCGCTCGGTAGGCTTTCCCAAACCTTACGAGGCCTTGAAAGCCTTGACCCGTACCGGAAACAAGATAGACAGGCAAAGCATCCTCGATTTCGTGCAAGGCCTGGCGGTGGATGCCGATACCAAGAACCGCCTCCTGCAACTCGACCCCAAAACCTATACGGGGGTTTACGGCCTCGAACCGCAACGAATCCGGGAACGTCTGGCGCAATGCGGCATCGAAGTTTCCACGCAAAGCCCCGGGGCATGAAAAACGGTCTGCTGCTCAAATATCTCAAACCCTATACGGGGCGTTTGCTGTTCAACGTCTTTCTAAGAACGCTTTCGGCTTTCTTTACGATTGTGCTGATTGTGTCGGTGGCGCCCTTGCTGTATATCCTTTTCGACACGGGCAACGCCGGAGCCGGAATACAATCGGTGGGAGGCATCGCCAACGCCGGTATCGAGGTGCTGGAAAACTGGGTGAACCTCTCGATAGCCCGCTTCGGGAAAGCCACCACCTTGATGATTCTTGCCGGATGCCTTACCGGGGCTTATTTTCTGAAGAACCTGTGCGCCTATATGGGGCTGTATCTGTTCTCTCCTATCCGCAACCGCATGGTGGCGCAGCTGCGCAACGACCTTTTCCTCAAGTTCATGACCCTGCCCCTCTCCTACTACGCCAGACAACAGAAAGGGGATCTGCTCTCGCGCATCACCGAAGACACACAGGCCATCGACAACCAGATGCTCAACCAGGTACAGGAAGTGCTGGTGGATATCGTAACCTTTATCTTTTTAGTGGCGGCCCTGTTTTTTATCAGTGTTCCCCTAAGCCTGTTCGTGTTGGTGCTCCTGCCCCTCATCGGCATGGCCACCAGCTTTATATCGCGTTCCTTAAGGCGTAAATCGCTCCAGTTGCAGAACCTCAAGGGCAGTATCGCCGCCCAGGTTTCCGAAAGCCTCGACGGTATCAAGACCATTCGCAGCTACAACACCACCGCCTACGCCTTAGGCAAGTTCCAAAAAGACAACAACACCTTTTACAAAGTCAACAACCGCGTGCTGCACCGCATCAACCTCAGTTCCCCGGTAAGCGAGGTGTTGGGAACCATCGCCATCGTGGCGATCCTGATTATCGGCGGCTATCTGATATTGTCCAAACACAGCCTCAGACCGGAAGCCTTCATCACCTACCTGCTGGCGATGATTCAGATACTCCCCACCTCCAAAAACATCACTTCCGCCTATTTTACCTGGCAGTCGGGCAAGGGGTCGCTTTCCCGTGTCAAGGAAGTCTTCGATGCCGAGGAAGTGATCATACAGAAAAAGAACGCCCGGGAATTGAAGCGGTTCGAACATGAAATCGCTTTGGAAGACGTGGGCTTTACCTACGGCAAGAAACCAACGCTCCAACATATCGACCTGCGTATCGAAAAAGGCAAGTTCGTGGCTCTGGTAGGGCCTTCGGGAGGCGGAAAATCCACCATCATCAACCTCATTCCGCGTTTCTACGACCCCGTTTCGGGCCGGATAACGATAGACGGTCTCGATATAGCCGATTGCCGGATAGATGACCTGCGCAACCTGTCCTCGCTCGTTTCGCAAGACACGGTGCTGTTTAACGCCACTCTTTTCAACAACATCCTTATCGGCAACCCGCAGGCCACGCCCCAAGAGGTGGAACAGGCCGCCAGGATGGCGGACGCGCACGAGTTTATCATGCAGTGCGAAAACGGCTACCAAAGCCTTATCGGAGACAGCGGCACCAAACTTTCCGGCGGGCAGCGGCAACGTATCAGCATAGCGCGCGCCCTGCTCAAGAAAGCCCCTATCCTGTTGTTCGACGAAGCCACTTCCGCACTCGACACCGAAGCCGAAAACCGCATCATGGAAGCCATCCGGCAGGAAGGCAAGAAAAACCGCCAGACCATCATTTCGGTGGCGCACCGCCTGTCGAGCATCCGCCATGCCGATGAAATCATTGTGATTGAAGAAGGCATCATCGTGGAACGCGGAACGCACGAACAGCTCTATGAACGGCAAGGGCTCTACCACAAGCTCTGCCAGATGCAGAACACCGCAAATTCCGAAACATGGCCACAGGAAGGGTAATCGCAAGCACGGGCAAAGAATACGCGGTGGAAGACGCCAACCACCAAGTGCATACCTGCAAGGTAAAGGGCAATTTCCGCCTCAAGGGGGTAAAGACCACCAATCCCGTGGCGGTGGGCGATATGGTGGAGTTCGCGGACGGCTGGATCACCCGTATCGGGGAACGGCGCAACTGCATTATCCGCAAGTCGGTGAACCTTTCCAAGCAGACCCATATCATAGCCGCCAACATCGACCTGGCTTTTCTCGTGGCCGGACTGAACCAGCCGCGCACGCCCCAAGGCTTCATAGACCGCTTTCTGGTAACCGCCCAGGCCTATCATGTGCCGGTGTGCCTCGTGTTCAATAAAAGCGACCTCTTCACGCCCCAAAACATGGAGGAACTGGAGGAATACAGACGCATCTACGCCCAGGCCGGCTACGAGGTACTCTGCACCAGCACGGTTACCGGGCAGGGCATGGAGGAACTCAGGGAACGTATGCGGGAACGCATCTGCCTTTTCTCGGGCAATTCGGGCGTGGGCAAATCGGCGCTCATACGGCATCTGCAACCGGAACTGGACATCCGCGTGGGCGAGATTTCGGAAACCCACCTGAAAGGCAAGCACACCACCACCTACGCCCGCATGTATCCGCTCTCTTTCGGCGGCTATATCGTAGATACC
>CAMWTX010000105.1 GCA_947177315.1 uncultured Bacteroidales bacterium
GGTTTGGAGAGTTCAAAAAAAACACGGTCAAGGCGTTGGAACTGCTTGGCGTTTTCCGAAAGAATCAGGAAGGTAAAGCCGTGATCCGTGCCGTCTAAAATGTAATCGGCAAGCAACTCGAATTTCTTGTTGAACACCGGTTGCGGCTCGGTGGTGAACTCCACGCGGTTGCCGCCGGAGAACCTGATGCCCGAACCGATTTCCACCAGCTTGTGCCGCCGCATGGCTTCTTCTATCTCCGCCGGACTGCAGTACAGTTCATCGGGGCGTGCCCGGGGCACGGTCTTGTCTAACTTTCCGTAGGCATCCTCGGCCTTTTCCATCGCCGAGCCGAGCGATTGCAGGCACCAGGCGGCATCTTCCACCCAAAGGCAGGCATCTTCTTCAAAGTAAGAAAACACATCCACCCTCTGCTGTACGCTGACACATTGCTGTATATCGGGAATCAGGCTCACCTGCTGCAGGCGTTCCACCGAAAGCTGGTTGCCCACCTCGAAAGAGCGTATCGAATGCACGCTCTCATCATCGAACTCGATACGGAACGGCAAATCGGCGGAAAAAGAAAATACGTCCAGGATACCTCCACGCAAGGCGAACTCGCCGGGTTCAGCCACAAAATCCACCAGACGGAAACGGTAGCGTTCCAGAAATTCGGTCAGGAAATCCTGCGTGATTTTTTCGCCCACATGGATATTCACCGTATTGGCCGCCAGCTGTTTGTTTGCGATAACCTTTTCTGCCAGGGCTTCCGGATAGGTAACGATGCGAAGCCCCTGTTTGCAATGCTGCAAGCGTTCCAGCACTTCGGTGCGCGAAAGCACATTGGCGTTATCGACGCTTTCGCTGTCGTAGGGGCGGCGGTAGGATGCCGGAAAAAACAGCGTTTTCTTGCCTTGCCCGTGACCGGGTTCTTCACCGGAGAGCTTTTCCAGATCGTTGCAGAAATAGGCGGCCTGCTCCCGGTCGCGGAGAATGAAAAGCTGGTTGCCCGAAAAGTCCTGCGAAAGCACCTGACAGACCACTGCCTGTGCCGAACCCACCAGTCCGCTCAAGGCCACCGCGCAGGGCTTTTGCCCCGACAAGGCTTCCTTGGCACGCTGCACCCGCCCGTCCCAGGCATACAAACGAAGCAAATCCTCTTTTTCCAACGCTCGCTGTTTTTTTTAAGCGGGCGAATTTACGGAAATTCTACCGTAATCCACGCGATATACTATCCCGGCATCCCTATCGGAATCCCACAAGAGATAAAAAATTAAGCACTCATAATCAAATCCATGAATCCATCTCACATCGATTCATTTCGATAAAACCGAAAATCCGGGTTTTATAAACAAAACCTCAGCCAAAAATCAAACATGAAAACAACACGCAAATCTCCTTTTCACGAATCGGAATACACGGATATTCTGAAGCAGACCATTTCGGTCATTGAAACAGCCCGGAGCAAAGCCGCCAAAGTGATTGTCTCAATTTCCAACGAAATGCACTGGAACATGGGGAAACTCCTTTACGAACGGAAACTGGAAAGCACACATGGCGAAAGCATTGTCAAGAGGTTGTCCGCCGACCTTAAAACCTCTTATCCGAAATTGGGTATGTCTGTTAGCAATTTATGGAATATGAAACGATTATATGTTCGTTTTCATCAGTCGGAGCCAAAAATACAACAAGCTGTTATAGTTTTGCCATGGGGCCACATCAATTTATTAATCAGAGCATTTAACAACGATGATGCGGCAATCTTCTATTATGCAACCCAAGCGAAAGAAAAATGCTGGAGCAGGGCGTTGCTTACCAACGCCATAAAAATGGAAATGCACAAACATCTTCCGGCAAACAATGCGAGCAATAATTTTTCACTTGCCCTCCCCGACCTACAGGCCTCTTATGCCAACGAAATCTTTAAGGATACCTACAACATGGGGTTTCTCGGAATAACGGAACCTGTTTTTGAATTAGAACTGGAAAGCCGGTTGACCGAAAAAATAAAACAATTCCTTTTGGAACTCGGCAAAGGATTCACATACATCGGTAATCAATATTCGTTGGAATTCAATGGAAAAGAATATCGGGTCGATATGCTTTTCTTTCATCGGAAACTGCGTTCTCTTGTGGCGGTCGATTTAAAGATGGGCGAATTTCAAGCGGAATATATCGGGAAAATGAACCTATATCTCTCGCTTTTAGACAAATTAGAGAAAGGCGAAGGGGAAAATCCATCCATCGGCATCATACTATGTGCAGAAAAAGACAATGTAGAAGTGGAAGTGGCCATGGACGGATTCATAAAACCGATAGGCGTTGCCGACTATCGGCTCATTATTCCGCAGAAAGAACTGAAAGAACTCGTATCGGACGAAATAAGTTCGTTCACAAAGGAACACGAAAATTCGTAAATAACGTTTGTTTTCTTAAATTCGCGGGTTTTTCCAAACGGGTTTCCGTTCGGGTGAAAGTTTGTAACGATGAAAATTGTCATTGCAGGAGCCGGTGCGGTGGGAACACACCTGGCGAACCTGTTGTCCAAAGAGAAACACGACATCATCCTGATCGATCAGGATCCTGCCAAGCTGGAAGAACCGGGCAGTCGGTTCGACCTGCTTACCATCAATATCTCCGCCACCTCCATCCACGGGCTCAAAGAAGCCGGCGTGGGAGCGGCCGACTTGGTAATCGCCGTTACCTCCGACGAAAGCCGCAATCTGGCCATCTGCATGCTTTCGCACAGCTTGGGGGCAAAAAAAACCGTGGCGCGCATCAACAATTCCGAATACCTCGACCCCAAATACCAGCGTTATTTTCAGGAAATGGGAATCGACTCGCTGATTTATCCCGAACGCCTCGCGGCGCAGGAAATAGCCGATTCGATGAAGATGAGCTGGGTGCGCCAGTCTTGGGAATTCCACGACGGCGCGCTGGAACTGATCGGGGTAAAGGTTCGCGCCGACGCCCAGATACTGGACCGCAAGCTCAAGGACTTCGGCGAAGAAGACCTGCCTTTCCACGTGGTGGCGATCAAACGCAAGAACCGCACGATTATTCCGCGCGGCAACGACATGCTTACCGAAGGCGACCTGGTTTATTTCATGACCACCAAAAAGAACCTGCCCGTTATCAGAACGCTCTGCGGAAAAGACAACTACGAAGAAGTAAAGAACATTACGATTATCGGAGGCGGGAAAGCGGCGGTGCAGGCCACCATGCTGATTCCCGACTACATGAACATCAAGATTATAGAGCAAGACGAGGAACGCGCCAAGCAACTCACCGCCATGGTTCACGACCGGGTGATGGTGATTCACGGCGATGGCCGCGACATGCGCCTGCTGGTGGATGAAGACATCAAGAACACGCAGGCATTCGTTGCCCTGACCGGAAGCGCCGAGACCAATATCCTCGCCTGCCTGGCCGCAAAACGCATGGGGGTCCGCAAAACGGTGGCGATGGTGGAGAACCTGGACTACGTAGATATGGCCGAAAGCCTCGATATAGGAACGGTCATCAACAAAAAGACCATCGCCGCCGGACATATCTACCAGATGATGCTGGATGCCGACGTTTCCAACCTCAAATGCCTTACCGTATCTTCCGCCGACGTGGTGGAATTCATCGTGGGCGAGAAATCGCGCGCCGCCGGCAAGGAAATACGGGAACTGGACCTGCCTGCCGGAGCCACTATCGGCGGCTTGGTGCGCAACGGCGAAGGCATCCTCGCCAACGGAACGACCCGGCTCGAAAACGACGACAGCGCGGTGGTGTTCTGCATCGATACGGAAGTGAAACGATTGGAAAAATATTTCAAATAAGCCGTGAACTTCAAACTTATCTTACGGGTTTTGGGAAGCCTTGCGTTTGTGGAGGCATTTTTTATCCTGTGCTGCACCATCATGGCTTTCTGCTATGGAGAAGACGACACCATGGCATTCCTCGCCTCTTTCGGCATCGCCATGGGAACGGGTTTCCTCTTTATGCTTGCCGGCAAAGGCGCGGAAAAGACCATGAGCCGCAAAGACGGCTATATCGTGGTGTCTGTAAGCTGGATCCTGTTTTCGGTCATCGGCATGTTCCCCTATCTGTTCAGCCACTACACCAGCGGCGTAACGGACGCCCTATTCGAAAGCATTTCGGGCTTTACCTCCACGGGAACCAGCATCATGGACAACATCGACTCCTGCCCGCACGCGCTCCTGTTCTGGAGAAGCCTTACCCAATGGGTGGGCGGTCTGGGTATCATCCTGTTCACCATCGCCCTCATTCCCGGTATCGGCATGGGAGACGTGAGCCTGTTCGCCGCCCAAAGCATGGGGCCCCTGCCCGGAAAACTCCAGCCGCGTATCGCCAACACCGCCCAATGGATTTTTACCGTTTATCTGGCGCTTACCGTAGGCTGCGCAGTATCTCTGTATTTCTGCGGCATGAATGTGTTCGACGCCGTGAACCACTCCTTTACCTGCATCGGCACCGGCGGTTTCTCCACGCATCAGAACAGCGTGCAGTTCTTTAACTCCGCCCGTATCGAATATGTGCTGATAGCCTTTATGTTCTTTGCCGGAGTAAACTACAACCTGCTTTATTTCTTTGCCCTGCGCGGCAAGTTCAAACGGCTCTTCAAAGACACCGAATTCAAGTGGTACACACTTCTTTTCATCGCCTCCACCGCCGTTTGCGCCCTGTCGCTGCATTTCGACAACGGGCTGGAATGGGAACCCTCGCTGCGTTTTTCGGCCTTCCAGACCATTTCGCTCTCCACCAGTACCGGCTACTGCTCGCACGACTACATGCTCTGGGCACCCAAACTGCAGCCCCTCTTGCTGCTTTTGATGGTGATTGGCGGTTGCGCGGGTTCTTCGGCCGGCGGTTTCAAGGTGGTGCGCGTGGCCATGCTCTGGAATATCGCCAAAAACGAAAGCAAGAAGATGCTTCACCCCAACGCGGTGATTCCCTTGCGCATCAACGGGCAGGTAGTGGCCACGCCCGCCAAGATGGTGCTCATTACCTTTACTTTCCTTTACCTGCTTACTTTCTTTGTAGGATGGATGCTGCTGATGTTCTTCGGCATTGAATTCTCCGAAGCGGCTTCCTGCAGCCTCTCCGCGCTGAGCAACACCGGCCCCGGCATCGGTTCCTACGGCCCGGCCTATTCGTGGAGCATCATGAGCACGGGAGCCAAATGGGTCTGCTCCGCGCTGATGTTCATCGGCCGTTTGGAAATCATGTGCGTGTTCGTGCTCTTTACCCGCAGTTTTTGGAAACGGCACTAAAACGCCTTCGCAGGTTGGCTCAAAAAGTATATTTTTGTATTCATGAGCACGACCCTTGTCAAAAGCGATGCCATTACCTACAGGCGTATTCTCGGCATCGCCTCCCCCATCATATTAAGCACGCTGGCGCAAAATGTCATCGCCATCGCCGATACCGTTTTTCTGGGCAATCTCGGTGAAGTGGAACTGGGCGCGGCGGCATTGGCGGCCGTATTCTACCAAGTGCTGGTGATGGTGGTGTTCGGATTCGGCGTGGGCGCGCAGATCGTGATGGCAAGACGGGTCGGGCAAGGCCAGAACACCGAAGTGGGCCGCATCTTCCAGCACACCCTTTGGTTCACGCTGTTCTGTTCGGTACTCTGCTGGAGCGCTTTCCGGCTATGGGGCGAGAGCCTGCTGCCCCACATGGTCAAGTCGCCCGCCATCCTGCAGGCGGTCAACGAATACCTGCAGATCCGCATCTACGGCGTGCCTTTCGCTTTCGGCATCGCCGCCTTCAACGCCTTTTACGTGGGTATAGCCCGCCCCAAAACCATTTCAA
>CAMWTX010000106.1 GCA_947177315.1 uncultured Bacteroidales bacterium
TGGAGCATTACATATTCTTCGGCGGCTATCCCGGTGGGGCGAATGTTATGGACAACGAGACGCGGTGGAGGCGTTATATAAGGGATAGTATTGTGGCACCGGCCATAGAACGGGATATTTTGATGACCAAAACCGTCTATAAGCCGGAATTGATGAAGCGGCTGTTTGAACTCGGATGCACCTATTCGGGGGCGGAAATCTCTTTGACCAAGTTGCTCGGGCAGTTGCAGGACATCGGCAATGTAACCACCTTGGCGAACTATCTTACCACCCTCAACGAATCGCAGTTGTTGTGCGGTTTGCAGAAATATGCCCGTGACCGTGCACGGCAATACAATTCCGTGCCTAAAATGTTCGCATATAATACCGCACTGCTCAGTGCGCTGTCGGGAATGACCTTCGAAAAGGTTTATACCAACCCCAAGGAATGGGGGCGTTGGGTGGAAAGCGCGGTGGGCGCGCATATCCTGAACGGTGCGGAAGAAGCCGACTATAAGGTGTATTATTGGCGGGACAGGAACGCAGAGGTTGATTTCATCATCGAGAACAGCCGCCGGTGTGTGGCGATTGAGGTGAAAAGCGGGCGCCGTACCACCAATAAGGGCTTGCAGGAGTTCAATAAACGCTTCAATCCCCAAAGTTCCTTTGTGGTAGGCTCCGGCGGCGTGCCGGTCAAAGAGTTCCTGCAATGGGATCTCGGTGAGCTGCTCAATTTGTAAACATTTGGATTAAGCCGAGTGCGGCAGCAGAGTTTGCTTAGAGTTCTTATATTGTATCCTTTTCATTGGCTCCATTGCGATTCCATAATATTGGCATCTCTTTTATTGGAAAGAAAAAAATATTGTGTTATTTTGCATTAAACAAAACGGCAGGGCATTGGCGAGTTTGGGTAAAGCTGGGCAGTTTGCATTATATCCGACTCAAAATAATTGGATCTTTTTACTATTAGATACGATGACAGGGAAAGTTTGGCATGTACAATGGCATCAAGATGCTTCAAAAAGAGGTATATTTCCTATAAAATCAATATAATAGTCAAGTTTTGGGCAATTCTTTAGCGAAAGAGGCTTTTATTTAAAGTTGTATAATTATACAACTATTTCTATCTTTGTCGCATGATTCGGAGAATATTGGCATACGGAAGCTATTATTCCGGCTTTATGCAAACGTTGTCGGAAGACGAGCGGATGAAGATACGCCGTGCATTGGCCTTGTTCTCCAATAATGAACGTATCCCCGTACACTATATCAAATACATCAGGGATGGTGTATATGAGTTTCGGGTAACGTACATGCATAATGAGTTCCGTATATTCTTTTGTTATGATGGCGATACTGTGGTGATTCTTTTCAATGGAATGAGGAAGAAGACCCGGAAACTCAAAAACTCAGACATAGAGAAAGCGGTAAGATTAAGGAAAGAGTACTATGAAAGCAAAAAAAGAAGCTAAAGAATTATACGATGTAAGTGCGGAACTGAATCGTTTTTTGGGTATGCCGGGAACCGAATCCCGTCGTAAAGCTGAAGATTTGGCATGGCAGGAATACAGTGCGCAAGTACTGCTCGATGCACGGAAAAACGCCGGTCTTACCCAGGAGGAACTGGCGCAACGCATAGGTTCAGACAAAGGCTACGTTTCGCGTATCGAGAGAGGCCTCACCATTCCGACCATTGCAACGTTCTACCGTATCGTATCTGCATTGGGCTTGACAGTTGAACTTCGCCCGGCGGTTTAGTTTCATTTTATTCTTAGCATTCTCCGGCCACCCGCGGAAGTTGCTCCCGATGCAGACGGTGAACCGTCCTATTTTCGTTGTCTTACCAATTCGAGGGCTTCTTTGCCCGTGATGTTTTCGATATCCAGCTTAAAGACCAGCACATGGGCGAGGCTTTGGGCGATTTCGGCGGTGCTGTCTATGCCCGGTGCGTATTTATTGCCCAAGAGCTGCAAGCCTTTTATGATTTCTTCGGGCTCTTTTACGATGGATAGCCTCCCTTGTACGATAACGCTGCGGAAGTAGGTAGTGAACTCCTCCGGTTTGATTTCGTCCTGAGATATGATGCAGAACGAGGCTTGCGGATGCGCTTGGATGGCCTCAACCTTGTGCCCGTTTACGGCACTGTGGAAATAGAGGCTGCGGATGCCATCGTAGGCAAAACTGAGCGGCACGCCATAGGGAATCCCCTCGGCATCGACCAAGGATAAAACCCCGCTGGAGCTGCCTGTCAGTATCTGCTTTGTTTCCTCTTGGCTGAGAAGTTGCTTGAAACGCCTCATCTTGTGTTCCATTTTATACGATTTTGAGCCCTACGATGGATATGATCAGCATGGTTATAAAGAAAATACGCCAGAAAGTTACCGGTTCGTGAAAGAAAAAGATGCCCACGACCACTGCTCCGACAGCCCCGATCCCGGTCCAGACGGGATAGACTGTGCCGAGGGGAATCGTGCGCGATGCACGTGCCATCAGGTACATGCTCAAGGCTAAAGCCGCCGCAAAACCGACCCACCACCAGTATCGTTCCGAACCGACGGCGGTTCTTGTCTTGCCCAGGCAGAAGGTAAAGGCAACCTCCATAAGTCCGGCAAGTATCAGAATAATCCAGTTCATTTCAATTCTTTTTAGACTGCGAATATCGGGATTAATCGGGATATGCCGGAGGGGAGAATTTTTATTTGGTTTCGGTCAGAAAACCGTTTTGTTTTTATAAGAAGTTTGTTAACTTTGCCACGCTTTGGAAAAATGGAGCGCTCAGGTATTTCTACGGGCGGATTCCGGTTCCAAAACGTACCTTTCAACTGGCTTTGAAAAGCGGCGGAAAGATACCGATAGGCGCCTTGGACAGCAGCTTAACGAAAGTGTGCGGTTCTTACTACAGAATCCGTGCATCAGAAACAGAGCGAAATGCATGTTCGGGCGTTTTGCTTTATGGTGTTTGCAAAAAACAAATAAACAATAACATAAACCTTAAAAAAGACTAAAGCCATGATGACAGCTGAAGAGTACATCAAGAGCCTCCAGAAAATGGACCTGAAGGTCTATATGTTCGGAGAAAGAGTAAAAGACCCCGTTAACCATCCCATTATCCGCCCGTCTTTGAATTCGGTGGCGATGACCTACGAATTGGCGCAGAAGAAAGAATACGAAGATCTGATGACGGCTTATTCGCCGCTTATCGGAGAAAAGGTGAACCGTTTCTGCCACCTGCACCAGAACACCGAAGACCTTATCAAGAAGGTAAAGATGCAGCGTCTTATGGGACAGAAAACCGCCGCTTGCTTTCAACGTTGCGTAGGTATGGATGCTTTCAACGCCATTTTCTCCACCACTTACGAAATGGACAAGGCTCTCGGAACCGAATACCACAAACGTTTTACCGAATACATGAAGTTCGTTCAGAAGAACGACCTTACCGTTGACGGCGCGATGACCGACCCCAAGGGTGACCGCGGTCTGGCTCCCTCGCAGCAGGAAGATCCGGATTTGTTCGTACACATTACCGAAGTACGTCCCGACGGTATCGTGGTTCGCGGTGCCAAGGCTCACCAGACCGGTGCCATCAACAGCCACGAACACCTTATCATGCCTACCATCGCCATGCGCGAAGAAGACAAAGACTATGCCGTTTCTTTCGCCATTCCGTCCGATGCCAAGGGTGTGTTCATGATTTACGGCCGTCAATCCTGCGATACCCGCAAGATGGAACCCGATGCCGAAATCGACCTCGGTAACTCCCAGTTCGGCGGCCACGAAGCATTGGTGGTGTTCGACGACGTATTCGTTCCCAACGAACGTATCTTTATGTGCAAGGAATACCAGTTCGCCGGCATGATGGTGGAACGCTTCGCCGGTTATCACCGTCAGTCCTACGGTGGATGCAAGGTGGGTGTGGGCGACGTTTTGATCGGTGCCGCTGCTTTGGCCGCCGACTACAACGGTGTTCCCAAAGCCAGCCACATCAAAGACAAGCTCATCGAAATGATTCACTTGAACGAAACTCTCTACGCCTGCGGTATCGCCTGCTCGGCCGAAGGTGTCAAGATGCCTGCCGGCAACTATCAGATCGATTTGCTTTTGGCCAACGTCTGCAAGCAGAACGTAACCCGTTACCCCTACGAAATTGCCCGTCTTGCCGAAGACATCGCTGGCGGTTTGATGGTAACCATGCCTTCACAGCAGGATTTGCGTTCCAAGGAAACCGGTCCTTATGTTGAAAAATACTTCAAGGGCGCTACCGGTGCGGCTACCGAAAACAGAATGCGTGTTCTCCGTCTTATCGAAAATATGACCTTGGGTACGGCTGCGGTAGGTTATCGCACCGAATCTCTGCATGGTGCCGGTTCGCCCCAGGCGCAGCGCATCATGATTGCCCGTCAAGGCAACCTCGAAGCCAAGAAAGAATTGGCGCGCAAGATTGCCAAGATCGATGTTTCCAAAGACAAGTGGGCCGCTAAAAAATAATTTTTGTGGACAGCACTGAATTCGAAGGTCGGGTTCGCTCTCTGATAGAAGAGCGGATCCGTCCTTCTTTGTTGGAACATGGCGGAGATATCCGCATCAAGGAAATAAAGGGAAAGGATGTGGGGCTGGTATTTCAAGGCGCATGCAGGACTTGTCCGGCGGCGCAGATTACCTTGGAGGAGGTAATCGAAAAGACACTTCGGGAAGAACTCCCGGGAACGGGTCGGGTCTATCTTATCAACGAAACCGATCCGGAGTTGCTGGCGTTTGCCAAAAAACTGATGCACTCCCACAAGAAATAGGGTGGGTGTGCTTTTGTGTTGGAAGAAAATAAAAACACATCATATCATGGATTTGAAAAAAGAAGGCAACTTCGTTACCGTGGAAGAAGCGGTAAAAGCGATCAAAGACAACGACAACGTTGTTTTCGGACATGCTGCCGGCGTTCCCGGTCTGGTGCCGCAGGAAATGCTGCGCCAGATGGACAGGCTTCACAATGTGAAGATCTACCACATGTTCACGATTAACAAAGGGGAATACCTCGTGCCCGAAACCGAAGGTCATTTCCGCCATGTAACCAATTTCGTGGGCGGTAATTCCCGTGCGGCCGTAGCCGAAGACCGGGGCGATTTCATTCCCGTTCATTTTTCGGAAGTTCCTTCTTTCTTCGACGAATATTTTCCGGTGGATGTAGCCGTGGTGCAGGTTTCCCTGCCCGATGAAAAAGGCAACTGCAGTTTCGGTATCTCCTGCGACTACTCGTTGCCCGCCGCCCGCAAGGCCAAGATCATCATCGCCGAGATGAACGAAAACATGCCTTACATTGCCGGCGACAACTTCATGCACATCTCCAAGTTCCACTATATCGTTGAAAACCATACGCCGCTTGCCGAACTGCCGGCGGCCAAGATTACCGATATCGAGCTTGCCATCGGCAAGAACTGCTCCACGCTGGTTAAAGACGGCGACACGCTCCAACTCGGTATCGGCGGTATTCCCGACGCGGTGCTCATGGCGCTCGGCGACAAAAAAGACCTGGGTATCCACACCGAAATGTTCTCGAGCGGCGTGGTGAACCTTGTAAAGAAAGGGGTTATCAACGGTTCCAAAAAGACCTTGCTTCCCGGCAAGATGGTGGCCACCTTCCTGATGGGAACCAAAGAACTCTATGATTTCGCCAACCACAACGACAGCGTGGAAATGCGCCCGGTAGATTGGGTGAACGACCCGCGCGTGATCGCC
>CAMWTX010000107.1 GCA_947177315.1 uncultured Bacteroidales bacterium
CCCGAAATTTTTTACCCCTAATTCCCCGATTCCCCCGAAATTTTTTACCCCTAATTCCCCGATTTCCCCGAAATTTTGGGGAGGGAACAAAAACAACAATGCCGCCGTTTTCAATTTTCCTCCCCATGTTATTATGTTGTTGGTAACTCCATAAATACTACCCTTCCAAACACTTTTAAAATCAAAAAACATTAACGACCTTTGCCGCGTTTTTTTTCATTTATTTAAAGCGCTATGTCGAACTTATTGTTGCTTTTGGTCGTATTGCTTACAGCCGTGGCTCTTGTGTGCGCCGGCTGGGGCTTTGGCGTTTGGCTCAGTCCGCGCTCCTACAATCCCTTGAAAGAAGAAACCTACGAATGCGGTGTTCCCACGCGCGGCAGGAGTTGGATGCAGTTCCGGGCAGGTTACTACCTCTTTGCCCTGCTCTTCCTGATGTTCGATGTGGAAGCCGTGTTCCTCTTTCCCTGGGCGGTAATCGCCAACGAAATGGGCATGGCGGCCCTCTATACCGTTTTGTTTTTCTTAGTGGTGCTGACCCTCGGGCTGGCCTACGCATGGAAGAAAGGAGCTTTGGAATGGAAATAAGGAAACCTAAGATCAAAGGCTTGCCCTACGAAGAGTTCAACGACAACGAATACATCGAGACCCTGCGCAAGAACGGCGTGGGTGTTGTGATGGGCAACTTAGACAGCATCATCAACTGGGGGCGTTCCAATTCGCTGTGGCCCTTGACCTTTGCCACCAGCTGCTGCGGCATCGAATTCATGAGCGTTGGCGCGGCACGCTACGACTTTGCCCGGTTCGGGTTTGAAGTGGCACGCGCCAGTCCGCGTCAGGCCGATATGATTATGGTGGCCGGCACCATCGTGAACAAGATGGCCCCCGTTCTTTACCGCCTCTACGAACAGATGGCTGATCCCAAATACGTTATCGCGGTGGGCGGCTGCGCTATCAGCGGCGGCCCGTTCTCCAAGTCGTACAACGTATTGCAGGGCGTGGACAAAATCATTCCCGTAGATGTGTATATCCCCGGCTGTCCTCCCCGTCCGGAAGCCTTGCTGTACGGCATGATGCAACTGCAACGCAAAGTAAAGGTGGAACGTTTCTTCGGCGATGTGAACAAGAAAGAGCCTAAGAACTGCCGGCTACCCGAAATCCGCCCCGAAGAAAAACCCGTGTTCGCCTCCAAATACCAAGACAACGAATAACGTCCGCACCGATATGAGTACGATTAAATCCATCATACAGGAAATCTGCCCGCAAGCCGTTTTTCAGGAAACGGAGAACGCGCCTGTGCAAGTGCGCCTGCAAGCGGCGGAACTGGCCAAGTTGCTCAAGCCCCTGCGCGAAGATGCCGCCTTGCAATTCGACTACCTCGAAGACCTCGTGGGCATGGACTTCGGCGAAAAGTTGGGGGTTATCTACCGCCTCTATTCCACGGTTCACAACCACCGCATCATCATCGAATGCCAGGCCGAAAGCCGTCAGGAGCCCGAACTCCCCACCCTTTCGCATATTTGGGCTATCGCCAATTTCTATGAACGCGAGGTGTTCGACTTCTTCGGCATCCACTTCATAGGGCATCCCGATATGCGGCGGCTGTTCCTGCGCAGCGACCATGTGGGCTATCCCTTGCGCAAGGACTACGACCCGGCCTCCAACCCCTTGAAACTCGATGCCGAATGCCTGCCCGACGACACTTCCGTTTATGTGGACCACGACGGAAAGACCCAAATCGAGGGGCATACCCTGTTCGAAAAAGATGAATACGTGGTGAACATCGGCCCCCAGCATCCCGCCACCCACGGGGTTCTGCATTTCCAGGTTTCCCTGCAAGGCGAAATCGTCAAGAAGGTGGACGTACACTGCGGCTATATCCACCGGGGCATCGAAAAGATGTGCGAAAGCATGACCTATCCGCAGACCCTGGCGATGACCGACCGTCTCGACTACCTTTCGGCTCACCAGAACCGCCACGCCCTCTGCGCCTGTATCGAAGATGCCATGGGGATGGAAGTTCCGCGCCGCGCCCAATATATCCGCGTGCTGATGGACGAGTTGAGCCGTATCCAGTCGCACCTGCTTTTCTATGCCACTTTCTGCATGGACCTGGGTGCGCTCACGCCTTTCTTCTACGGATTCCGCGACCGCGAAAAAATCCTGAACATCTTTGAGGACACCACCGGCGGCAGGCTTATTCAGAACTACAACGTAATCGGCGGTGTGGCGCGCGACCTGCATCCCGATTTCATCAAAAAGACGAGGGAATTTGTAGAATACCTGCCGGGCGTACTCAAGGAATACCACGATGTGTTCACAAACAACGTCATCTTCCGGCAGCGTTCCAAGGGTATCGGACTGCTGAGCAGGGAACAGGCGCTTTCTTTCGGCATCACGGGACCTACGGCCCGTGCCAGCAACCTGGCCTGCGACGTGCGCAAACACAATCCCTACAGCATCTACAGCGAGGTGCTTTTTAAAGAAGTCCTCTACAAGAACGGCGATTGCCTTGACCGCTACATGGTACGCATGGACGAGATAGAACAATCCCTTTCGATTATCAGCCAGTTGCTGGACAAGATTCCGCAGGGCGACTACTGCGCCAAGACCAAGCCCGTCATCAAACTGCCCGAAGGCCGCTTCTTCAAGAGCGTGGAAACGGCGCGGGGCGAATTCGGCGTGTTTATCGAAAGCCGGGGCGAGAAATATCCCTACCGCCTCAAGTTCCACCCGCCCTGCCTGCCTTTGGTTTCGGTGGTCGATACCTTGGCTTCGGGCAACAAGATCGCCGACCTGATCACCATCGGGGCTTCGTTGGATTACGTGGTTCCGGATATCGACCGTTAATGCAAATCTTAAAAAAACGACTATAAAATGTTTGATTTTAGCGTTGTTACGACATGGATTGACGAGGGCTTGCGCGGCATCATGCCGGCCTCGGGCGCCATTGCCATAGAATGCGTGCTTATCGGCGTGCTGCTGTTGGCAGTATATGCGGTTTTCGCCCTGGTGCTTATCCTGGCCGAACGCAAGGTGTGCGCCGCTTTCCAATGCCGTCTCGGCCCTAACCGCGTGGGGCCTTGGGGCAGCATACAGACCGTGGCGGACATGGTGAAGATCATCACCAAAGAAATCATCTCGATACGGCACGTGGACAGTTTTCTGCACAACCTGGCGCCGTTCCTGGTGATTATCGCCTCCCTGCTCGCCTTTTCGTGCATTCCTTTTGCCAAAGGCCTGCAGATTCTGGATTTCAATGTGGGCATCCTCTTTATGGTGGCGGCTTCCTCCATCGGCATCGTGGGTATATTGCTGGCGGGATGGTCTTCCAACAACAAGTTCTCGCTTATCGGAGCCATGCGGAGCGGAGCGCAGATGATCAGCTACGAGCTCTCCATCGGCCTGAGCATCATGACGATTGTGGTTCTTTCCGGCACGATGCAGATTTCGGAACTGGTGGAAAGCCAGAACGACCTTTGGTTCATCTTCAAGGGCCATATCCCGGCCTGCATCGCCTTTGTGGTTTACCTCATCGCCGGTACGGCCGAAACCAACCGCGGGCCTTTCGACCTTCCCGAAGCCGAAAGCGAGCTCACCGCCGGCTACCACACCGAATATTCGGGCATGCATTTCGGTTTCTACTATGTGGCGGAATTCGTGAACATGTTTATCGTGGCCGCCATCGCCACCACCGTTTTCCTGGGTGGCTGGATGCCCCTGCATATTCCCGGACTGGATGCCTTCAACCAAGCCATGGACTATATTCCTTCGCTGGTTTGGTTCCTGGCCAAGAGCGTGGTGATGGTGTTCGTCATCATGTGGTTCAAATGGACGTTCCCGCGCCTCCGCATCGACCAGCTTATCCGTCTGGAATGGAAATACCTCTTGCCCTTGAACCTCGTGAACCTTATCGTGATGGTTCTCATCGTGGCTTTGGGCTGGCATTTTTAAACCGCTTGCATCATGAACTCGCTCGTAAAATATTTCTCCGACTTTTTCAGCGCCCTCAAATCGCTTTTGACGGGCATGAAAACCACGCTGAAGGTTTTCTTCCGTAAGAAGACCACCGAACTATATCCCGAAAAACGAGGCAGCCTTTATGTGGCCGAACAGTTCCGGGGACGTCTGGAAATGGTGCATACCGAAGACAACCATCACCATTGCGTGGCCTGCGGCATCTGCCAGATGAACTGCCCCAACGGCACGATACAGGTGGAAAGCCAAACGGTGACGAATGCCGAAGGCAAATCCGAAAAGGTACTGGTCGCCTACCGTTACGATTTGGGCAAATGCCTTTTCTGCGAACTGTGCGTAAGAACCTGTCCCCACCACGCCATTCGGTTCACCAACCGGTTCGAAAACGCCGTGTTCACACGCGAAAAATTGGCACTCGTGCTGAACCGCCCCGGTTCGAGCCTGCAGCCCAAACCGGCCAAGCCGGCTCCCGCCGATACGAATACTAACCCTGCAAAACCGGAGTAAACGCCATGCAAAACGTACTTGTACTTCGAATCATTTTCGGTTTGTTGGCCGCGGTAATCGCCGTTTTTTCGGTGATGGCCGTGTGCACGCGCCGCATCCTGCACGCGGCGACCTACCTGCTGTTCGTGCTGTTCGCCACAGCCGGGCTGTACTTTTTCCTCAACTACTCGTTCTTGGGTGCGGTGCAGTTGCTGGTGTATGCCGGCGGTGTGATTATCCTGTATGTGTTCTCCATCCTGCTCACCAACACCGACCGCGAAGAACCGCTGCCCTTATTCAGCCTTCGCCGCTGGCTGGCCTTGCTTGCCACGGTGGGCGGAGTGGCGCTGGCGGGCTTCCTGCTGCTATCCAACGTATGGCCGCAGACTGAACTGCCCGTGGATGCCGAAATCGGCATGAAGCAAATCGGGCACACGCTCATGGGAACGCAAAAGGGGCAGTACCTCCTGCCTTTCGAGGTGATGAGCGTATTGCTGCTTGCCTGCATGGTGGGCGCGCTCGTTATAGGTCGCAAACGCAGTTAAACAAGGTATCACAAAAAAATCAAAGCGGATATGGAACCCGTTGTTTCGATGGAATGTTACCTGATTGTGTCTTCCATCATGTTTTTTGCCGGCATCTACGGTTTTATCACCCGGAAAAACCTTATCGCCACCCTGATCTCGATAGAACTGGTGCTTACCTCCACCGATATCAACTTTGCCGTGTTCAACCGTTTCCTCTACCCCGGACAGTTGGAAGGGATGTTCTTTACCCTTTTCTCCATCGGGGTGTCGGCGGCCGAAACGGCGGTGGCGATAGCCATCATCATCAATATTTACCGAAACCTCAAGAACGTGGAGACACGCAACTTGAAAAAGCTTAAAGACTAATGGAATACTCGGTTTTTATCTTGTTGCTTCCCCTGTTGGGATTCCTGTTTGCCGGTCTGGGCGGCACACGCCTCAAAGGTAAGTGGGCCGGCTATGTGAACACCGCCATCCTTACCGTGGCGGCGGTGCTGGCATACCTCACCGCATGGCAATACTTCTCGCTGCCGCGTGTAGAAGGGCTGCGCCAGAGCCTGCAACCGCTCCATTGGGAATGGATGCGCTTTACCGAACACCTGCATATCGACTTAGGGGTGATGCTCGACCCCATTTCGGTCATGATGCTGGTGGTCATCACCACCGTGTCGCTCATGGTGCATATCTACAG
>CAMWTX010000108.1 GCA_947177315.1 uncultured Bacteroidales bacterium
GCGGAGTGGGTGCGAACAAGAAGTACACGCGTACGGGTGATTACACAACGACGAATTGCCGTGAGGTGGAAGAGACATGCACCATAGAGATACTTGATGCGGAACGTGCAGCCGATGGGAAGTCGGAAACGGAAAGAGCCGTAGTAACTTGCAACTGAAATTAGCATTAATGCAGGAAAATTGTTAAATTTGCGAGTTAAGCGGTTTTGTAAAAAGCGTGAACACTGATGGAAAAACCAAAGGTGAATACAATAAACAGGATTTTACGCAAGCTTTTGAGCAGGCTTGAAGCAAGGCTTATGCTCAAAGCCTGCGTATTGTCTGTTTTAGTGGCGCTTGGCATTCTTCCGTTTACCTTACGGGCCGTTGACGGTGTTTCTCCCATGGCTGATTATGAAGCCGATAATCAGTTGTGGGTGAATAATTTTACCGATACGGTATTTTTGAAGGGTTCGGTGGTTCCATCCGATGGAGAAGGTCTTTATGAGCAAGAGTGTAAAAATGAAACACGATATAAAGTTTCGGAACGTTTTGATTTTGACCTTTGGGCTATGGTTAAGGATAGCACTCCTTACGACAGCCTAGTCTGCCGTCTTGTTCCCATTAAAGGCAAGTATCCCATAACGCATTGCGATTCGGTTTGGCATCTGTTGTCTGTTACGGTCGATAGTTTTCCTGTTTCTAAGGAATCGAAGGAAAAAGAAGACGGAACATACGACTTGGTGGATGTGTATCACTACGATACCATCTGGGAATATGCCTTTGAGGTTCACTGCCGTCAGATAGACACTTCTTACTACTACGACACCATTACGAGCCATTATTGTTTGTCTATTTACGATACGGTTCACAGCCACGACACGCTTGTTCTGTATGGCCCTGCTGCCTATACGGACACCACCATGACATTCCAGCCCCATATCATATCCACCTACAAGCCGTTTGGCGATTGGTCGATGCGCAATAAAGACAGTCTGCAGGCTCTTATCAACCGCCTCAATGCTTTGTTGTCCACATGGTCGGACGGTCTGCGTGAAGAATTAAGCCTGGAAAACAAAATTTCCGACGTTATCGCCGCGCTTAACCTGCCTGCCGGGGAGTATGCCGACACCATCGCCATCCGCGATTCGCTTCTTGCCATCGTGCCGGTAACGCCCGCTTATTACCGTGCCTGGATTGCCGCTCTGGAAGATGCCCTCTTGAGATATGATGAAAACGCGGAGCGCACTCAGGAATACCATATCGACAGTGTCCGGGTCAAGGTGGTCGTTCATCTGAAGAACTCCGGAGTGGCTATCGATACGTTCACTATCAGGACTATTCCTCTTCTGTACGCCCGTCAACCCGATACGGCTATTCAGCAGGATCACGATGTGCAGTTGTGGGCGGGCTCTCCTGATTTGCCCGATGGCAGCGGAAAGTACGCCAATATTACTTGGTTTCCGCCGGTTAACCGGTATGGTGCGTTGGTAGCGCCCAACAAGGGATTCTATCCGGCATCCCTTTTGCCTTACGGCGATGTTTCGATAACCGACAGTGTGCATATCAAGACCCTTTTAGGGCAAGGAGGAAACAACCTCTTTGCTGCCGAAGGGCCTTTCTACACTTCCGATACCTTAGACGGCGATACCTTGTATTTCCCTATCAAGGTGGAAGCTACGCCCGAACTGAAAGCCCTCTATCCCCATGCACCCGACTACCTCTGCTCGTATTATGATACGATTAAGGTGGCCATCGTGAAGGGTTTCCGGATCACCGGTTTTGTAAGTTACGCCAGTTTCTGGCGTCCTTCTGTACTGACTCCTCCCGACACACGTAGTGCCGATGCGCCTTTTGACCAGGATATTACGTTGGGAACCGCCGAAAATGACGTGCATAGGCCCATTGCCAATGTTACCGTTTATCTGTTTACCATCGACAGCGTTTTGGTGGATAGCGCCAAGAGCGATAAGGAGGGCTATTTCGCGTTCAAGAATTATCATATGCAGGGCAAGTATTTCATTACTGGTAGGAGCCCGCAGAAAGAAAGTGTTTATGGGAATATCGGTCTGAACGGTAACGACGCCACCTGGGTTCAGAACTATGTGGCGCGTGTGTTGGATCAGACCAAGTTGCCTGAAGTGACCAACCCGCAACTGTCTATGTGGTGGTGGGCGAGCAACGTCAACCTGACCACGACCCCTACGGTTACAAGGGGGTTGGACGGTAACGATGCCACGGCCATCCAGAACAAGGTTGCCCAGATTCTGAGCAACGGCAACAAATATACCGACGACAGGAGTCAGCAACCTATCGACGACTGGGCTTACAGTCTCGATACGCTCGAGTTGGTGGCCGATACGCTCTTCCATGTGCGCGGGGTAATGCGTGGGGATGCCGACCGTAACTATAACGATGTTTCAAGTACGGGGCAGATGCAGAAGGGCCGGCGTATCAAAAAAGCCGCTTTGCCGCATTTGGGCAAGATTTCGGTTTATGCCGACGAACGTCTGTTGGATTTCCCGGTGTTGAGTGTGGATGAAGGTTATCTGTCCGGCTTCCAGTTGTTCTTGTATTTCAATCCGGAAAAGATTGAGCCGGTAACGGTGCGTATGCCGTCGCAGCTTGATCCCAAGACCTCGAACCTGGCGCATAATGTGGTGGACGACCAGATTCTCACCACCTGGATCAGTAAAGACAAGCCTTATTTCCACAAGGGAGACACCATTCTGATGTTGCGCTTTAAGTTGAGCGGAAACCCGATTAAGAATGTGGGCAGTTATTTCAAGAACAACCTGACCCAGTATGTGGTTTCGGATACGCTCTCGCGCATCGTGCCTTGGGAAGTGGCCATGCCGCAGCTCCGTCTGCTGGAAGTGGAAGACACGGTGGATGAAAACGGCTTCCATTGGGATCCGCTGATCGAAAACGGCGATACCCTCTATATTCCCGGTGCCAACGAAGAAGTGGGGCTGATTACGAACAAGGGCGATCATCATGGCGAAAGCAAGCACGACAGCCATATCCTCAGCGTTATTCCCAACCCGATTTCTTCCTGGGGCGATGCCACCTACCATGTGGGCGAAAGTTGCCTTGTCAACCTCAAGCTGTATTCGCTGTTGGGAGAAAACGTGCTTACTTTCGTAGAAGGGGAACGCCAGCAGGGTCTGTACCGTATCAGCATGAACATGCAGTCTTTGCCCAGCGGTATCTATATCCTCAGGTTGGAAACCCTCAAGGAAGGAAGAACCGAGTTCGATATTGTAAAGATTATCGTACGTCGGTAAGGTTTTCTTCTCCGTTTGCAATCTTGTTATACCATACATAATGAAAAAATTTCAAAAACTTTTGTACGCGGTGGCCTTTGCGGCTCTCTGCGTGGGGAACGGCTATGCCTGCACCAATTTTTTGATTACCAAGGGAGCCAGTAAAGACGGCTCGACGATGATCAGCTATGCCGCCGACAGCCATGTGCTTTACGGCGAGCTTTATTACACGCCGGCCGCCGACTATCCCGAAGGGGCGATGTTGGATATCTACGAATGGGATTCGGGTCGCAAGATGGGGCAGATCAAACAGGTTCGCCATACCTATTCGGTGGTGGGCAATATGAACGAATACCAGCTTTCGATTGCCGAAACCACTTTCGGCGGGCTTCACGAGTTGGTGGATACCACCGCCATTATGGATTACGGCAGTCTGATTTACGTTACCCTGCAACGTGCCAAGACCGCGCGTGAAGCCATCAAGGTGATGGACGAATTGGTGCGCACCTACGGCTACGCTTCCGCCGGCGAATCGTTTTCGATTTGCGACCCCGAGGAAGTGTGGATTATGGAAATGGTGGGCAAGGGTGCCAAGATTATGGGTAAGGACGGCAAGCCCGATGCCAAACGCAACGGCAAGGGTGCTGTTTGGGTGGCCTACCGTATTCCCGACGGCTATATTTCCGGACATGCCAACCAGGCGCGTATCACCAAAATCAAGCCTGCCGACGGCAAAACCTCCATTACCGACAAGGATTTGGCCAAGAAATACAACCTGCCGAGCTTGGAATGCGTTTATTCCGCTGATGTGGTGGATTATGCCAAAGGTTTGGGACTGTATAACGGCAAGTTTGAGGATTTCAGCTTTTCCGATACCTACTGCCCGCTTTCTTTTAGCGGCATGCGTGGTTGCGAAGCCCGTGTGTGGGCCGGTTTCATGAAGGCCAATGCCGCCGAAGCCGCTCAGTACGAAGACTATGCCCGTGGCGAGAACGCCACCCACCGTATGCCTCTCTGGATTAAGCCCGACCGCAAGCTCACGCTCAACGATATGTTCGATTTTATGCGCGACCACTACGAAGGCACTTCCTTGGATATGACCAAAGACCTCGGCGCCGGTCCGTTTGCCTGTCCTTACCGTTGGCGTCCGATGGATTTTGAAGTGGACGGAAAGAAATATGTGCACGAAAGGGCCACTTCGACCCAGCAGACCGGTTTTTCGTTTGTGGCGCAGTGCCGTGCTTGGTTGCCCCGTCAGATCGGCGGCATCCTTTGGTTCGGTGTGGATGATACCTATTCTACCTGCTATGTGCCCATGTATTGCGGCATTACCGAAATTCCCCTCTGTTTTCGCGTGGGTAACGGCGACATGGCTACCTATTCGCCCACTTCGGCTTTCTGGTTGTTCAATTTGGTGAGCAACTTTGCCTACAGCCGCTACAAAGACATGATTGTGGATATCCAAAAAGTTCAGTCGGTTTTGGAAAACAGATTCCAGGAAGAAGTGGCCCAGAACGATGCCAAGATGAAGAACGAAACCGATGCCGCCAAACTGGTGGCTTTCGCCAATCAGTTCTCCAACAGTCGTGCGGAAACGATGTTCAATGCCTGGAAGAAACTGAGCGAATATCTCTTGGTAAAATACATGGATGGCAATATCAAGAAGACCAACGCCAACGGCAACTTTATCACGACTCCTTACGGTGCCGACCGTATCGAGATGCCCGATTGGCCGCCGTATCCTGAATTCTGGTACAGGAAAATCGTGGAAGACTGCGGAGAGAACATCCAGGAACTGGAGGTGAAATAAGTCATTGACAATAAAAAAGGTCGCGGTTTTCCGCGACCTTTTTTATGCCTTGGAGCATTGGGGGCATAAACCCTTAACCGTGTAATTAACCTCCTCTGTCACAAACCCCTTCGGCATCTCCACCAAAGGAATAAGTGCGGAAGGGATGCAGAGCGTCTGTTTGCAGCAGGTGCAATAGAAATGGATATGCCGGTCTTCCAGCAGGCAATCGTAGGGATTGGGGCAGGCCTCGTATTTGAGGGAGCCGCTTCCGTCTTCGAAGGCATGCACCAAATGATGTTTTTCAAAGAGATTCAGGGTGCGGAAAAGTGTGGATTTGTCGATGGTCTCCAGCTGGGCTTCGAGTTCAGCGAGCGAAGTGGGATTCTGATTCGACAGAAGCACTTTCAACACCAGTTCCCGGATGGAAGTAGGCTTTACGCCCTTTTGCTTTAAGCGTTCCGCTATCTTTTGTTGCAAGCGTTCCGTTATCGAGGGGATATATTCCGGGGTGTTCATCTTGTTGTCTTTAATAAAAAAAGCGCCCCTGTGAAAGAGGCGCTTGATAAGCCGTGGCCCCACTTGGGCTCGAACCAAGGACCAAATGATTATGAGTCACCTACTCTA
>CAMWTX010000109.1 GCA_947177315.1 uncultured Bacteroidales bacterium
TTGTGCTGTTTTTCTATTGCCTGCTATGGTTAAAAAGATCGCTTTTATCGGCTTACTGGCTTGCCTGCCGGCGGGTTTGAATGGTTGGCTTTATGCCCAAAACGAACACGTTTATCGGGCATGGGGCAAGACTATTGGCAAGGCGCAGACCGATCGGGATTTTTTGATTTACGATGCCACTTGTGTCGACAACAAATTGTTTATTGTGGGCAAAGCCGAATCCGGCACGGGATTTGAACTCAAACAGGGTGAAAACACCTATTTTCATGCTAAAGACTCTACCACCGATGCGTTTCTTGCCTGCTATTCTTTAGACGGCGAACTGCTTTGGAGCACTTATTTGCCGGCCTTGGAAGAAGGGTATTACAACGCCTTTTCTACTACAAGCATGAGTACCCCCGATAGTTCTATACTGGTAGTTGTGAACGTTTATGCCATACAGAACAACATAGAGGAAACAAAGGCCTTGATACCGGCTTGTGTCGGTTCAATAAGTGGCTTTGAGTTTGATTTAAAAGGCACATTATTATATTCTAACCAATTTTTTCCGGTTAACATTGCTAAGAGTTATTTCCCACCCCGGCTTTTTAAAGGCATCTATCAGAATGATACAAAAAGATTTTATTTTCAGGGTATTTCAATTGACTCCAACCCAGATTATACTTTTTCCAGTTATACTTTTTCCAGCAGAATTTGGTTTCGCCGGGAAGATAACCTATTGACAGTCGCTAATACTGGTTTTGCTCAAGAAAATTATCCAAACTCATACAATGCTTCCTACTTTGTTTCTTCTCGGTTAACGGAGGGTTCCACAGGCGGTTTTTACAATAGTATTTCTCTTTTATACGATAAACAAACAGAACAGCGCATATGGAAATGTACTCGTGAACCAGGAGGTTTACAAAGCACAGATTCTTTTTTCGTAGAAGATATATATTGCCGCGGCGTGGATTTAAGGGATATTCCCCCTATTCGAGAAATATGGAAAAGCTTTACACAGAGCAACTTGAACTATTATGCTAATCCGATAGTCACTCGTATTAATGGAAATTTATCGATTTTTCCAGGAACAGTTCAAAATATACATGCATATAATGGTAAATTTATAGTACAAGGCATCCATTGCCGCAACTACGACAACGGATTTTTCAAAAAAGACGGTGTCCCTTACACCTACAGCCATGACACCCTGCATAAAATCCTCTGGCAAAGCAGTTTTTATCAAGACCGCAATAACGCTTATACAGCCGTTCCGTACCTGCTTCTCTATGATTCTTCCGCTTTTTTCCCGAATAAACATAGCCATGATTATCAAACGCCTCTGTGGGGTTCCTATCTGAATATAGATTGGTTCTACGAAGACTTTTTTCACGTCACTGACAGGAACCAATCTAAAGATGTTTATCAACCTTACGAACCGATATTGTGTTCTTCGGGAGATAGAGTCTTTTTAATCGGCAATGCCAAGAGTATAGGGACTGACTTAATCGACAATCTTCCGATGACAGAAGAAGTGTTGCATCACCATGGTGTTGTACTGGCGTTTTCCATTTCAGATTGCCCGCCCGAAGCAACCGCCTTTCAAGACGTGCGCTTCCTCTGCCCCGACGATTCGGTGGAATTGAAACTTGCTCCCGACTATGCCGGTTTTAAATTCCGCTTCGACCCTGCTTATCTGGATAACGGTTCCATTACGCTCAACGCCGACAGCACGCGCGCCTGGGTTAGGAAAGAAGGGGCTTTTGCCGCCACCTTGGACGGATCTTCCTTGGGTTGCCCCAACGTTACGGTGGATACCGTGCGGATTTCATTCAGCCCCTATCCCGAACCTGTCAGCGCCCTCAACCCCGACAGCACGGTGGCGGCCTGCGCGGCGGTCGGCACGGTGCTGCAGGCCGTCACCGCCCCCGACAGTACTTTTTCCTACCGTTGGTTCGACGGAGATACCGTTTCGCCCAAAACCGTACGTTTTGCCTACGACAGTCTTTTCTTCGCCTCCGTGGAAGTGGACGGCTACTGCACCTCGTTCCGCGATTCCACGCGCATACGTTTCCTTCCGCCCTACGTGGAATTAAGCGGCGATTCCCTGCTCTGCACGACGCAGGTTTTCACCGATACAAGCGTGTTGCTGCGTCTGAACGCACGGCAGGACTATTTCCCCGATGCGGACTGGATTTTCCGTTGGCGGATAAACGGCATGGAGGCTTCCGACAACGATTCCCTTTTGCTTCGCTACGCCGATTTGCAGAAAGCAGGCGGCGACCTCCGGAGCGCCCTCGTCACCGTGGAGGTCTCGCTCTCCGAGACCGAGGTGGACGGTTGCACCGCCCGCGACACTTTGGTGTTCTCGCTGGTTTCCCTGCCCAAAACCGCTCCAAAATTCCTGCCCCAAAGCGAGATTCTCTGCGCCCACCAAGACCTGGAATTGCAACTGCCCGAAGTTGCGGAGGATTACCGCTGTTACTGGCTCGACCAAGACAGCGTGCTGTTGCCTTACGGTTACGACACCAACCGCTACACCGTTGTCGGCATGCGCGGTACCGATGGATTCGGCACCAACACCGACACCCGAAATCCGCGTTTCTTCCAACTGCAACTCGACCACAAGCTTTGCGGCGTATCTTTCTTCGATACCCTATTGGTTTACGACCAGGTTAGACCGGAGTTTGAACTACCTTATCACGATACCGTCATTTGTCTCAATGAACCCGTGGAGTTGGACAGCCTCAACCTCCTTGTCTATCGACCCTTCTACAACTTCGAGTGGAGCGACGGCGAAACGGGTTCCGACCGCTCCTTTACCGATTCGGGGACTTATATCCTTTATTTCTTCGTAAACGAAGACTTTGCCGTCTGCGGCTATGACACCGCCTCCGATACCCTGCGCGTGCGCTGGTCGAATCCCGCGCTCACGCTGATAAACATCCCCTCGGACACCTCGTTCTGCGAGAAGCTTTCCGTTACCCTCGACGCCTCCGTGCCCTTCCCCTCCACGCGCTACAGCTGGCAGGAGGGCAATCTCGACGACCTTTTCTCGCCGCTGGACGACTCCTCGCTCTTCTCTCCGTCCGTTATCAAGGTGTATAAGGAAGTTTCTTTGGCCCTGTTCGTGGTCGATACGATGGGCTGCGTCAACACCCGGCAGATTACCGTTTCCGAAGAGGACTGCAAGCCGAGCCTCTCCGTGCCCAATGTGTTCACCCCCAACGGAGACGGCGTGAACGACGTGCTTAAGTTCCGGCAGATTGACCATTGCTACGAAGTGGATGTGCTTATCGTGGATAGAAAAGGTTCGCACGTGCTGCACGAAAAATTGAAGAACCCCGATGACTTTGCCTGGAACGGCTGTCTGCGGAACGGCAGCCGCAAACTTCCCGACGGCGCCTACTTTTATTTTATCTCCTACAGGAACGCCTACGGCAAGAAGAAATACCAGAGCGGAAGCATTACGATTTTAGGTTCCACCGAATAACACACACCAATGGATTTCAAGACCGACAATCCGCAAGAGATCGTAAAACTGCTTTCATTGCGCGGCGAACAGGCCGAAGCCTTACGGCGGGAAGCCCGCAAGGTAAGGTTGCGCGAAGTGGGCGACAAGGTATATCTGCGCGGATTGATTGAACTTTCGAATATCTGCACCAAAGACTGCCTTTATTGCGGCATCCGCAAATCCAACCCTTGCGTGAACCGCTATACGCTCACGCCCGAAGAAGTCTTGCAGGCGGCGGACTTCGCCCACAAGGAGGGCTTCGGGTCTATCGTGCTGCAATCGGGAGAACGCCGCGATGAAGCCTTTACCTGCCTTATCGAACAGCTTGTGCGCGAAATCATGCGGCAAAGCGACGGGAAATTAGGCATCACCCTTTCTTTGGGCGAACAGAGCGAAGACACCTACCGCCGTTGGCACGAAGCCGGCGCGATACGCTACCTGTTGCGCATCGAGACCTCCGACCCCGCTTTGTATGCCCGCCTGCACCCGGCAGGACACAGTTTTGAAGAACGTTTGGATTGCCTGCGCCGCCTGCGCGAAACGGGCTATTATGTGGGCAGCGGCATCATGATAGGACTGCCTTTCCAAAGCACGGAGCAAGTGGCGCGCGACCTGCTTTTCCTAAAGGATTTGGGCGTGGATATGGTAGGTATGGGGCCTTACCTCGAACACGAACAGACTCCGCTTTGGGAACATCGTCATCTGATTCCCTCCAAAAAAGAACGCTACGAACTGAATCTGAATGCGCTGGCAGTCTTGCGCCTGCTGATGCCGCACATCAACATGGCCGCCACCACCGCTATGGGAACCCTGCATCCCGATGGCCGCAGGGCATCCCTCTATACAGCTTCCAATGTGCTGATGCCCAACATTACCCCTACCCTGCGCCGCAAGGATTATTCTCTCTACGAAAACAAAATCTGCATTTACGATTCCGCCCAAGACAGTTTCCGAAATATCATAAAGATCATTCAGGAAGCCGAATGTTCCCTCCGTCTTTTCGAACAGGGCAACCCGTTGCACCGCGGCATCCCTAATGTGTAAATTTGCACTATCTTTGTACGCGCGCCCGGATTTCGGGCTAAATATTTTTCCACCATGAGCGAAAAAAACCTTGAAACCGGTAACGAACCGGAAAAGAAGACCTTGAATTTCATTGAAGAAATCATCGAAAATGATATTGCAAACGGCAAGAACGGCGGACGTGTCCACACGCGCTTTCCGCCCGAACCCAACGGATACCTGCATATCGGACACGCCAAATCCATCTGCCTCAACTTCGGCATCGGCAAAAAATACAACGGCAAGACCAACCTCCGCTTCGATGACACCAATCCCACCAAAGAAGACGTGGAATATGTGGATTCGATCCGGGAAGACATCCAATGGTTGGGCTTCGACTGGGACGGCGAATATTACGCCTCCGACTATTTCCAGCAGCTCTATGAATGGGCGGTGCGCATGATCAAGGAAGGCAAGGCCTATGTGGATGACCTGAGCCAGGAAGAAGCCTCCGAATACCGGGGAACGCCCACGCAGCCCGCCAAACCGAGCCCCTACCGCGACCGCAGTGTGGAAGAGAACCTCGACCTGTTTGAACGCATGAAAAACGGCGAGTTCCCCAACGGTTCCAAGACCCTCCGCGCCAAAGGCGACCTTTCCTCGCCCAACATGCACATGCGCGACCCCATCATGTACCGCATCATCCATCAGGAACATCACCGCACGGGCAACCAATGGTGCATCTACCCCATGTACGACTACGCTCACGGGCAAAGCGACTCGATAGAGGGCATCACCCATTCCATCTGCACCTTGGAATTCGAAGTGCACCGCCCGCTCTACGACTGGTTTATCCGTACCCTGAACATACACGCACCCCAACAGATAGAGTTCGCGCGCCTCAACCTCAGCTATACCGTGATGAGCAAGCGCAAACTGCTGCAGTTGGTGCAGGAAAAATACGTTTCGGGCTGGGACGATCCCCGTATGCCCACCATCTGCGGACTGCGGCGGCGCGGCTACACGCCTGAATCCATCAGGCTGTTCGCCGAAAAAATCGGCGTGGCCAAACGCGACAACGTTATCGACGTTTCGCTTCTGGAATGGTGCGTGCGCGAAGACCTCAACAAGAAAGCCCGGCGCGTGATGGTGGTGATG
>CAMWTX010000110.1 GCA_947177315.1 uncultured Bacteroidales bacterium
CGATTACAACGTATCGCAGATGCCCTCCGGCATCTACCTTGCCCGCGTAAAGACGTCCTGCGGTGTTCTTACGGAAAAGTTTTCGGTAAGGTAACCCCACCCTCCTGCTGTCTATTCTGCTAAAATACGGTTCACGCATCGGTAAACTTTGCGGAAGGCGGTCGCCATGAGGATGCCTGTGGCGACCGCATCAAAATTCCCGACAACGATCCTGAACCGTCCCTCAGGAAATCGCCCCCGGAAATCGAGTTATCAACAGTCTGTTGATAAATGTTCTTAACAATACAGACCCCTGAAAACATTACATTTACATCATTTAAAAAAAGTAACCAACAACCATTGTTTATAACATTGAAACCTGTCCGAATTCGGCCGCATGGAAAAAATTTACTTTTGCAAACCTTGGATTGAGGGGCTTGGATTACGAGGAATATACGCTATAGAAACCTTTAATATACAGTGGCTTATGCAAGCTGATTTATTCTCCGGAAGAGAGTCGGGCGAGTTGTTTTCGCAAAAGTCCGACAGTATGGTGGCGGAAAACGAACCGGAAAACGCTCCCCAGGGCAGCCCGTACCAGAAGTTGAAAGAACATAGAGCGAACTTAGATATGAGCAAGGAAAAGGAACTCCACGAAGAACAGGAACTCCACGAATTTTCGCATGAAGAGATTTTAGAGGCTTCCACCAAGTATTTCAAGGGGGATGCCTTGGCGGCCACCGTCTGGATGAACAAATACGCCCTCAAGGACAGCGACGGACGTATCTACGAAAAGACCCCGGACGAAATGCACCGCCGCATCGCCCGGGAACTGGCGCGCATCGAAAGCCGCTATCCCAATCCCGTTTCGGAGGATGAAGCCTACGAACTGATGAAAGACTTCCGCTACATCATTCCCCAGGGAAGTCCTATGGCGGGCATCGGCAACAAATTTCAGGTTTCCTCGCTTTCCAACTGCTTTGTAATCGGCAACAAAGGCAACTCCGACTCCTACGGCGGCATCATGAAGATAGACGAAGAACAGGTGCAGCTGATGAAACGCCGCGGCGGCGTGGGGCATGACCTTTCGCATATCCGCCCTGCCGGAAGCCCGGTAAAGAACAGCGCCCTCACCAGCACCGGCATCGTGCCTTTCATGGAACGCTACTCGAACTCCACCCGCGAAGTGGCACAGGACGGACGGCGCGGCGCCCTGATGTTGAGCATCAGCATCAAGCATCCCGATTCGGAACGTTTTATCGACGCCAAGCTCGAAGAAGGCAAGGTTACCGGCGCCAACGTTTCGGTAAAGCTTACCGACGAATTCATGCGGGCGGTGGTCTCGAACTCGTCGTTCATGCAGCAATATCCCATCGACGCCAAGAATCCCCAGTACATCAAGAAAGTGGATGCCCGTAAAATCTGGAACAAGATTATCCACAACGCCTGGAAATCGGCTGAACCGGGCGTGCTCTTCTGGGATACCATTACCCGCGAATCCCTGCCCGACTGCTATGCCGACCTGGGATTCCGCACCGTTTCGACCAACCCCTGCGGCGAAATTCCCCTCTGTCCCTACGACAGCTGCCGTCTGTTGGCCTTGAACCTGTACAGTTACGTGGAAAATCCCTTTACAAAGGATGCCAAGTTCAACATGCCGCTCTTCCGCAAACACGTGCGGGTGGCCCAGCGTTTCATGGACGACATCATCGACCTGGAACTCGAACACGTAGATCGCATTTTGGACAAGATTAACCAGGACCCCGAAAACGAAGACGTAAAGCGCACAGAAACCGAACTTTGGCTCAAGATAAAGGACCGCAGCCGCCAAGGCCGCCGCACCGGTTTGGGCATCACTGCCGAAGGCGATATGCTGGCAGCCCTCGGCCTGCGCTACGGCACGGACGAAGCCACCGACTTTTCGGTGGAAGTGCATAAGAACCTTGCGCTTGCCGCCTACGGTTCTTCGGTGGAGATGGCCAAGGAAAGAGGTGCGTTCCCGGTTTACGACACCAAACGCGAAGCCGGCAATCCCTTTGTGAACCGTTTGAAGGAAGCCGAACCCGAGCTTTACGACAATATGGCCAAGTTCGGCCGCCGCAACATCGCCCTCCTGACCGTGGCTCCCACCGGCAGCGTAAGTATCTGCACACAGACCACCTCCGGCATCGAACCGGCCTTCATGCTGGCCTACAAGCGCCGCCGCAAGGTGAACCCGGGCGAAAAGGGCGTTCACGTTGACTTTGTGGATGAAGTGGGCGATTCCTTTGAAGAATACACCGTAGTTCATCCCAAGTTTTTGGAATGGATGAAGATTTCCGGTCTGGACACCTCCAACCTCAACGCCTATAGCGAAGAACAGTTGCAGGAAATCATCGCCCAGTCGCCCTACTACAAGGCTCTTTCCACCGATATCGACTGGGTGAGCAAGGTAAAGATGCAAGGGGCGGTGCAGAAGTGGGTCGATCACTCCATCAGCGTTACCGTAAACGTGCCCAACCAAACCCAGGAAGACTTGGTGAGCCAAATCTACCAGACCGCCTGGGAATGCGGTTGCAAGGGCATGACCATCTACCGCGACGGCTCGCGTTCGGGCGTGCTGGTGGCGGACAAGAAGAAAGAAAGCGCCGAAGTTCCTTCCAAGAAAGCGCCCTCTTCCCGTCCCGACGTGCTCAAGGCCGATGTGGTCCGTTTCCAAAACGACTACGAAAAGTGGATTGCCGTGGTGGGCTTGTACGAAGGCCGTCCGTATGAAATCTTTACGGGCCGCGCCGACGACTTCCCCCTGCCCTCTTTCGTGAACAAGGGCGAGATTATCCGCGTGCGCAAGGACGAAAACTCCCCGGCGCGCTACGACTTCGAGTTCAAGGACCGCGACGGTTACGGCGTTCACTGGGAAGGCCTCTCGCGTACCTTCGACGAAACCTATTGGAACTACGCCATCTTGATTTCCAGCATTCTGCGCCAAGGTGCCGACCTGCCCAAAATCATAGACCTCATCAACGGGCTCAAATTGGGTTCCGACGACCAGATCAATACTTGGAAAAACGGGGTGGTACGCGCCTTGAAGAAATACATTCCCAACGGAACCATCGCCGAAAAGACCAAATGCCCCGAATGCGGCGAAGCGGGTCTGGTCTATAAGGAAGGCTGCCTTACGTGTCCTTCCTGCGGCTACTCCAAGTGCGGCTGAGAATAAAAACGGAAGATCTCAAAAGCGGTGGAAAAATAGGTTTCCACCGCTTTTTTATGGCTGCCTGACGGGCTTGTGAGGCTTCGGTAAATAATCCGCTTGGTTTTTTGGCAGATTATGTTACCTTTGCCCATCCTAAAACTTGTGACAATGCACAGACAATCGTGGGTGGCTTTCGCCATGTTCTTCTTGACCCTGGGAGGCTTTTCTTATGCGCAGATTATCGATGTAGGCGGTGATCCGATAAATCGGGTTACAGGACAGGTCAACAATCCCATTTCCACGGCGGTGCCTTTCCTCTCGCTTTCGCCCGATGCCCGTTCCGGCGGTATGGCCGACGTAGGGGTGGCCACTTCGGCAGACCTCAATTCCCAGCACTACAACGCTGCCAAATATGCCTTTTTGAAAGACCAGTTCGGGCTTTCGCTCACCTACAGCCCCTGGCTTATCAACCTCGTGCCCGATATGTCGCTGATGTATCTTTCGGGGGCGTACAAGTTCAAGGATGAACGCAACGTGCTGGGCTTCTCCCTGCTCTATTTCTCCATGGGGTCGATTGTGTTTACCGATGCTTCGGGAAACAGTTCGCAGAGCTACAAGCCCAACGAGTTCGCCATTGACGTAAGCTATTCGCGCAAGCTGATCGATGTTCTGTCGATTGCCGTTACCGGCCGTTTCATCTACTCCAACCTTACCTTGGGCCAATATGTGGCAGGGGTCGATACCAAAGCCGGTTTGGCGGGGGCTGCCGATATAGGCCTGTACTATTGCCAGGATTTTGATTTGGGCAAGAAATACAAAGGCGGAACCCTGAGCGCGGGCTTGAGTTTTACCAATATCGGCAACAAGGTAAGCTACACACAGGACCTTTCCGAAGATGCGGAAAAAAACTTTTTGCCCACTACCTTACGCTTGGGGGTTGGCTTCAACTGGCATATCGATGATTACAACTCGGTGGGTTTCTATGCCGAGGCCTACAAACTGCTTGTGCCCACCCCTCCCCTTACCGAATACGACACCGCCACCGGCGATTGGTTTATCACCGCCGGAAAAAACAACCGGGTGAACGTAATGAAGGGCATCTTCCAGTCGTTTGGCGATGCGCCCGGCGGCTTTAAGGAAGAAATGCAGGAAATACAATGGAGCCTGGCCGCCGAATACTGGTGGCGCGACATCGTGGCGGTGCGCATGGGCTATTTTCACGAAAGCAAATACAAAGGCTGGCGCCAATACTTTACCTTGGGCGTAGGCTTGCGCTACAAGATGGTAGGCTTGGACTTCTCCTATCTGATTCCCACTTCCACCATATCGGGGTCGAACCCGCTTAAGAACACCTTGCGTGTAGGGGTTTCCTTCAATTTTAACCGTGCCGACAGAGCCGCGCGCCAAGCCAAGAGAGTAAATGATCAATTTTAGGGTCGGCTACGGCTACGATGCCCATCGGTTCGCACTTGGCCGTAAATTGATTTTAGGCGGTGTGGATGTGCCTTTTGAACAAGGCCTGGACGGGCATTCGGATGCCGATGTGCTGGTGCACGCCGTTTGCGATGCCTTGCTGGGAGCGTTGGCCTTGGGCGATATCGGCAGGCATTTTCCCGATACGGACCCTGCCTATAAAGGCATCGACAGTTTGATTCTTCTTCAAAAAACGGGAGAACTGATAGCGGCAAAGGGCTATCGTGTGGGCAACATCGACGTTACTCTGCGTATGCAGAAACCCAAGATAGCCGCCTACGTGCCGGCCATGCAGGAAAACCTGGCCAAAGCCCTCCACGTGGAGGCCGGCCAAATCTCCGTAAAGGCCACCACCACCGAAAAAATGGGCTTTGAAGGCCAAGGGGAAGGCGCCTCCGCCTCTGCCGTGGCCTTGGTGTGGAAATAATAATCGAAAACTCTAAGAAGTCCGCGTTATGCGTTAGGATTTACGCTCCGGTGCCGATGCGTTGGCAGGCGGCTTCGAGACGCGCCAGGGTTTCATCCTTGCCTAAAATCTCCATGATGTCGAAGATATGCGGGCCCATGGATGCGCCCACCAAGGCCAGGCGCATGCTGTTGAACACCTTGCCGGCGTTCCAGCCCTTGCCACCTATCATTTCCTGCGTCAGCGTTTCGAGTTCGGTAGCTTGGAACGAGGTCTTTTGCGCTTCGGCACACCAAGCGCGCAGGATTTGCGGCATATCTTCGCTCCAACGTTTCTTTACCACCTTTTCATCATAGGATTCGGGCGCGTTGAAGAAGAAAAAGCCCTGTTCCCATATTTCCTGCGGAAAATGGAGGCGTTCCTTTACCAGCGAGGCTATCTTTTCGAGTTCGGCATCCGTAAAACTGTCTGCCGCACGGGTCAGTCCGCCTTTTACATCGGCTTGGGCGCAACGTTGCCTGAGCAAGCCTGCAAATTCGGCATCGCTCTGCTTCTGCAAGTATTGATGATTGAACCAATGCGCCTTTTCAAGAT
>CAMWTX010000111.1 GCA_947177315.1 uncultured Bacteroidales bacterium
AGTTTAAGCTTACCGATGCGCCCGAAAACTCCATGTCGATGCGGCTCATGGATATGTTCACGCCCATCGGCAAGGGGCAGCGCGGGCTTATCGTGGCGCCTCCGAAAACCGGTAAGACCGTTCTGCTGAAACAACTGGCCAACGCCATCGCCCACAACCACCCGGAAGTCTATATCATCGTGCTTCTCATCGACGAACGTCCCGAAGAAGTTACCGATATGCAGCGCAGCGTAAAAGCCGAAGTAATCGCCTCCACTTTCGACGAACCGGCCGAACGCCACGTAAAGATCGCCAACATCGTGCTTGAAAAAGCCAAACGTCTGGTGGAATGCAAACACGACGTGCTGATCGTCCTCGACTCCATCACCCGTCTGGCGCGTGCCTACAATACCGTAAGCCCCGCTTCGGGCAAGGTGCTCTCCGGCGGTGTGGAAGCCAACGCCCTGCAGAAGCCCAAACGCTTTTTCGGCGCGGCGCGCAAGATCGAGAACGGCGGATCGCTCACCATTATCGCCACCGCCCTTACCGAAACCAACTCGCGTATGGACGAAGTGATCTTTGAAGAATTCAAGGGTACGGGCAATATGGAAATCCAGCTTGACCGCAAGATCTCCAACCGCCGCATCTTCCCGGCCATCGACATCGTGGCCTCCAGCACCCGCCGCGACGACTTGTTGCAAGACAAGGACATCCGCCAGAAGGTATGGATTCTGCGAAATCACTTTGCCGACATGACCCCGGTGGAAACGATGGAATTCCTCAACACCCGTCTGCCGCAGACCACCGACAACGAAGAATTTCTGGCTTCGATGAACAGTTAGCCATGCTGTTTTTTCCTCCTGCCAAAATCAACATAGGGCTCCGGATATTGCGTAAGCGTCCCGACGATTACCATGATCTGGAGCTCTCGTTTTTTGCCGTTCCGGAACTTTGCGATGTATTGGAGATAACGCCAGCTCAAAAAGACACCTTTATCTGCGATGGCTTGCCCGTAGCCGGCGATTCCCAAGACAACCTGGTATTGAAGGCCCTCCGGCTCCTCGACGGCGAATGCCCCGGCAAACGCCCGCCCTGCCGTATCCACCTGCTCAAGAAAATTCCGATGGGTTCGGGGCTGGGCGGCGGTTCTTCCGATGCCACCCACACGCTTTTGGGCGTGAACCGCGAATTCAATCTAGGATTTCCGCAAGCCCGATTGCAGGAAATGGCAAGTTCCTTAGGCGCCGACTGCGCTTTCTTTACCCAAAAACAAGCCTGTATCGGCTACGGCAAAGGCGATGAGCTGCATCCCCTGACCACCGGCCAGAATCAGACCTTTACCCTCGTGGTGGTCGTTCCCGATTTTTCCGTTTCCACCGCACAGGCCTACCGAAACGCACAGCCACAGGAAGGCAGGGCTCCCTTGGCGGAACTCCTTTCCGCCCCTATCGCCACTTGGAAAGAAACCATCGGAAACGATTTTGAAAAAACGCTCTCTCCCCTTTATCCGCAGATAGATCAAATCAAGGAACAACTATATAGGGAAGGTGCCTTGTACGCCTCGCTGAGCGGAAGCGGAAGCGCGGTTTTCGGAATTTTCAAGCGGCAGGAAACCAATCTGGCTTTCAGTTTCCCCAAGTCTTATTTCATTCATCAAAGCAATATTCCAATTCCTTGATGTCCGCACGGAGCCAGGAACCGTTGCGCTTTTCCAGCACCAAACGCCCGTCCTCATCCACATTCCGGATACAGGCGTTCACTTTTGAAGCCCGATAGACGAAATCCCGCCACCGGTCTTTGAACAGCAGCCCCGCCAAGTATTCATTCCTCCACTCCTGCAATCTGCCTTGTCCGTAGGTCTGCCTAAACTCCGCATAACAAGACTGCATGCTTTCCGCCAGTTTTCCAACCTCCGCCTGCAAATCGCGCCGCTTTCCGTCTATGCGGAACAAAGACACCGCGCGCGGCAGTTCCGGCGGAAACTCCGCCTGGTTCACATTCAGACCCACCCCGAAACAAACCCTTTCCACCTGGCCCGAGACAACGGAAGATTCCAATAACAGTCCGGCCATTTTCCCATTCCGGAAATAAAGGTCATTGGGCCATTTGAGGAAGAAACCGCCGCCTTGGGCACGGGCATACCGCAACACGCCAAGACTCAAGGCCATATTGAGAAAAAACAGATGTTCCGCCTTCAAGAACCGGGGCGCAAAGACAAACGTGGCCGAAATATTCTCGTTCTCGCCGCCGAACCAACCGTTTCCCCGCTGCCCCCGGCCCTGTTGCTGGCAGAACGTATAGACCACCTCCATGCAGGCCTCGTTTTCCAAAGGCGGCAAGGCCTTGGCCAAATCCTGCGTGGAGACTTCCGTCCGGAAATGATAATGGAATCCGCTCAAGACTATTCCGATTTTTGGCTCAGCATCGGCACAAAGGTAAAGTCGCCGTGTTCGCTCGTTTCCATTTCGGTTTCGGAAATGCGCACCACCTTGGTCATAATCTGATTGGGCGAACCCAAAGGTATCACCATGATGCCGCCCACCGCCAGCTGTGCGAACAACTCTTTGGGGAACTCGGCCGCCCCGCAGGTTACCAAAATGCGGTCAAAAGGCGCGAACTGCGACAGGCCTTTGTAGCCGTCGCCGTAAAAACAATGGATACGGCTCTTGAACGACTCGAAAAGAGCCTTGGTTTTGACATACAGGTTGCGTTGGCGTTCAATCGTATAGACTTCCGCGCCCAACTTGTCCAAAATCATCGACTGGTAGCCCGAACCCGTGCCCACTTCCAATATCCTCGCTCCGGGAAACACCTCCAGCAACGCGCTCTGGCTTGCCACAGTAAGCGGCCTTGAAATCGTCTGTCCTTCCCCGATCGGGATGGCGATATCCTGATAGGCGCGCGCATCGAAAACCGAATCCAAAAAACAATGGCGGGGAACCGCCCCGATGGCCTCCAAAACCGCCGCATCGTCGGCACCTTTCCTACGCAGCTCGTCCACCAGACGCTGCCGCATTCCTTTATGTCGAAACGTATCCTGTTGCATCGCTATTTTCCGATTCCGTACAGCACCACGCGCACGGTACGCCCCAAAATCCGCACGTCTTCGCGCAAAGAAAGCCGTTGCAGGTAGTCGATATCGCACGAAAGCCGCACCACCATCTGCCGCACGTCTTCGGCATATCCGAAAGTGGTGATGCCCAACGAACTGATACCGGGCTTTATGGCGAACAAAAGCGAATAATAAGGCGCCTGTTTTTCTATTTTTCCGATAAAATAATCCCGTTCGGGGCGATAGCCCACCACCGACATATCGCCTTTCAAGGCATTGTACAGCTGCGGCAGTTCATCCAGGCGGAACTTGCGCATGATGTTTCCCCAAGGGGTAATCCGTGCATCGCCCGCATGGGAGAGCCGGGGAACGGAATCCTCGGCATCCACCCGCATGGAACGGAACTTATAGATTCGGAAAGGCTCTCCGTCTTTGCCAATACGCTCCTGACTGTAAAATACAGGGCCTTTCGAACCAACCTTGACCAAAACGGCGCACAGCAGGAACAAGGGAGAACACAGCAAAAAGCCCAAAACCGAAGCCACAATATCGAAAGCGCGCTTTACAATCCGTTGCCCCAACGGCATCCGCCGAAAAGAAAAACAGGCAAAATCCACGCCCTCCACCTGCCGGAAGCAGGATTCGGGCAGATGCCAGTAGCGCGCCTCCGGGCAGGCGATGCCCACCCGATAACGGGAACGTTTGGAAAGAACACGGAATAAACGGGGCAGCTGCGCGCATTGCACCTCATCCGGCAAACCGTACATTTCTCCGTAGCGGCCGCTCCCGTCCATGGCAGACAGGCATTCCTTCCATGTTTCGGCATAAAAGACCTCTCCCCCGCAGCGAGCCTGCATGCGGTAAAAAAAATCGAGCGCGCCCCGCGCCTTTCCCCATATCCAGACACACTCGCTCATATCACAACAAAATGTGCTTTATCTGAAACAAAACCTCCTGCACCTGCCCGCTTTCCGAAAAATTGAGGCTGCCCTGCCTTCCGCAGCGGAAAGCCTGCGTAAAGAACTGCAAATCGTGGGTCAGAAAATCCTCGTCCAGACCCTCCTGGCGTTCCACCGCTATTTTCTTGCGGTTCGAAAAACGGCGGGCATCCTGCCATTCAAGCCCGAATCCCACAAAATCCAAATCCACAATCGCTTCCGACTGAATGCAACGCATCAGTCCCTTTTCGACCGGCATCACGTTATTCAGCCAGAATTCCGCCAGCAGTCCCGAAAAGAACTCGATTTCCATCTGCGCCGAAAAGCCTCCGCCGCCCTCCGTGCCCACCTTGCGCGCCCTTACCGCCTTCACTTCGGTCTTTTCCAACGAAAGCACCCGGTCTATATAAGGAAACAAATCGTGATCCAAGGCATATTCCAAGCCTGATGAACCGGGCACGGAAAGTTCGGTTCTCACCATACGCACCTGCCGCAGGTAAGGCAAGGCCGCCAGCCATACCGGATGCTTGCGCCCGGCATGCGCCACCTGGGTGCACACCCGCGCTTCCTCGGCCAAAGCCGCCAACTTGCGCACCTTAGCCCCCGCCGTGCTCAACGGCCAGTCGCTCCAAACCGACTTGCCCTGCCGCAACAAAGAAGAAATATAGTCGAAACGCTGTTCGGGACGGCCTCCCACCACCACCAGATCGGCATCGCAGGCCAACTGTTGCGGAGAACTATAGACCCGGGGCAAGCCGTCCGCTCCCCCGCCCTGCAAGGCACCCGAATCGGAGGTAAGGCAATAGCCCACCCATTCCGATCCCTTGAGGTGGGAAAGGCTTTGCGCGTAGCGGCGCAACTCGTAATCGGCTGCAAAAAGGGCAATTTTCATCGTCAAACGGCAAAAATAGACTATAAAGGAAGCCTTTTAACATCACCCCCTTTCTTCTTTTCAACGGAAAAATGTGCATAAAGCCGTTTTTAAAATTGTTGGCAGGCTCATTTAGTTTTTATACTTTTGCTCCTACAAAACCTTAAAAACTCAAAAAAATGGCTTACAAAATTTCTGACAGCTGCGTAGCTTGCGGGTCTTGCATCGACGAATGCCCCATGGAAGCTATTAGCGCCGGGGACATCTACTCCATAGATCCGGACAAGTGCACCGAATGCGGTACCTGCGCCGGTGTTTGCCCCAATGAAGCGATCGCTTTGGCGTAGTTTCATCGCGCATGCAGACAAAAAGGCGGTCGGCTGAATGCTTGACCGCCTTTTTTTTGTAAATTTGCCCTTACGCGGTTCCGCCGCATAAAACACATCCGCCATGAAATCGGATAAATTACTGCAAGAGCTGCAAACGCTCAACTGCGTCAAGGTGCTTCAACGGGGGGAGACCCTGCTCTATCCCACCGATACCATCTGGGGCCTGGGATGCGACGCCACCAAGCGGGAGGCCGTTTCCAAGATCTACCGCCTCAAAGGCCGAAGCGAAGACAAAAGTTTCATTATCCTGGTGTCTTCGATGGACATGCTGCGGCAATACGTGGAAGAACTGCCGCCCATGGTCTGCGACCTGATGGATGCCATGGACGAAACACCGCTCACGATTATCTATCCCCAGGGCAAGAACCTGCCCGACAATGTTACCGCCGACGAC
>CAMWTX010000112.1 GCA_947177315.1 uncultured Bacteroidales bacterium
GGTCTTGGGGCACGGCATCGGGGCGGTAAAAGGCGCGGAGAGGAATATTCAGGTCGGGACGGAAAGCGTAGGCTTCCTGACCTTTGGCATCGCAGAGCGAGAAATGAAAGCAAATATGCAGCCGGTCTTGTTCAAGAACATAGTTGAACGAGCGGTAAACGAACAATGGATACCGCTTTCGCAATTCCTCGAATTTGGGATGGTTCTCTTTCATGACGCCTGCCCGGCGAAAAAAGGCCGGACAGACGCAAATATAGTGAATTTTGGCGCGATTACAGCCGGTTTTCGCGTCCTTTTGTTTTAATGTTTAACTTTGTAGGGGAAAGTCCCTTTCCCTTTGATGGAAAATTTCAATGGGGTTAAACAGGATTCCGCCCGCCACCCTTGGTTTATTAATTCAGAAAATCCATTACAGATGAAACCGTTCAGATACCTTTCAGTTTTTATGGCGCTCCTGCCGTTGTCCTTTATCGGCAAGGGGCAGATTTCCCTGGATGAATTTTACCAAACCTTGGCGCGCAAGGGCGAAGTGAATTTTTATTTTGTGGAAAAAGATCCCGCCAAGGCCGCGGCCTTGAGCCGCGTGGTGTCGCTCGACAGCCGCAAGGATTCCCTCTATTCGGCATACGCCAATCAAGAAGAGTTCCAAAAGTTCCTGGCGCTCGGCTATCAGCCCCTGCGTATCGGCAACGCGGCACCCAAAAACGGCACCGAAATGGCATCGACCATCGAAGAAATGCAGTATTGGAACAGGTATCCCACCTACGGCGTGTATCTCGAAATGATGCGGAATTTTGCCGAAACCTATCCGCATATCTGCCGCCTCGATACGATAGGCAAGTCCGTTCAAGACCGGCTTATCCTCTGCCTTAAGATTTCCGACAACGTAAACGAGGAAGAACCCGAACCGGGCTTTTTCTATTCCGCCTGCATCAACGGCGACGAGCTGACGGGTTTCGTGCTGATGCTCCGCCTCATCGACCACCTGCTTTCCAACTACGGAACCGACGAAGAAGCGACCCGCCTTGTGAACGGAATGCAGATTTACATCAATCCGATTTCCAATCCCGACGGGGCTTATATCAAATCCGACACCAACGTTTCGGAATCCATCCGTTACAACGCCAACAATATCGACCTGAACCGCAACTATCCGGATTTTTGGAAAGGCACGCCGGGCACAATCCAGCCCGAAAACCAAGCCATGATCGACTATGCGCAGCAACACGATTGGGTCATGTCAATCAATATCCACGACGGTTCCCAGGTGCTGAACTTTCCTTGGGATGGTTTTACTTCCAACCGCAGGAAACATGCCGACTACAACTGGTGGGTGGATATTTCGAAACGGTTCGTGGATACTTGCCGCAAGGTGGATCATACGGTATATCACGACGTGAATGAAGAAGGCTATATCGACGGCGGCGATTGGTATGTGGTGAACTGGAGCCGGCAAGATTACATGAACGCTTTCCGGCATGTGCGGGAACAGACGCTCGAAATATCGGTCAACAAAACCCCGCCGGCTTCCCAGCTTCCCACGTTTTGGAACATCAACCACCGTGCGCTCATCAACTATATGAAAGAAGCCGGCTACGGCATACAGGGCAAGGTGTCCGACTCTGTTTCGGGTAAACCCGTGCGTGCTTTGGTAACGGTGCGGAACCACGACAAAGACAGTTCGCAGGTATATAGCTCGCTCCATCACGGCATGTTTTTCCGCCCGATTTCCGCCGGCAGTTATGATTTGGTTTTTTCGGCGCCGGGCTACCACGACAAGGTGGTGAAATCTGTGGCGGCGGCCGATTTTTCGGTTACGGATTGCAACGTAACCTTGGTTCCCCTGGTCGTGGACACCCTACCGCAAGACACGGTGGCGAACCGTCTGTATGAAAGGGCTTCCGATTACCGTATCTCGCCCAATCCCGTGCGCGACCTGTTGGTGGTGCAGGCCGATTTTCCCTTTACGGTGGATGCCGTGTATAACGCGGCAGGCAGGCAAATGCCCCTTCCCGCCGAAACCAGACGCGCTTTCTCCAACCGTTTTTCGCTGTCGGTTTCCGCTTATCCGCAAGGCCTGTATATGCTGCAGGTGCGCACGCGCAACGGAGAAATACGGCGCCTCAAGTTTATCCGGCAATAGTTTTTATAACGAGTAGGAAAAAATATCTATCGAAGAACCTCCACCACGCCTTCTTCCTTGGCGATATGGTAGAGCATGAAACGCCAGGCGTCTTGCGGCCTGAGATCTTGCACCAACAGGAAAGGATAGGCTCCGGTTTTGCGTAGCATTTGGTCTTGCATGAACGCGGCTACCGCGCGGCGGCTTTCGATATCGTTCATCAGTACGGCGGTCTTACTGCCGTTATCGGGATAAGACAGCGTCTTGCTGTAGGGCGAATCGGCGGAATCCCGGCGCAGGTGGAGCACGGCGGCGCGGAACAGGTCGTTTCTTTCCAGAAGCGTTTCTTCGGCGGTGGGATTTCCGTTTTCAACCGCGAGCAAGGCCATCTTGGAAGGCGTTGTGTACATCGAAGCCACCAGCAGGTTGGCGGCCCGGATAAGGTGCTCCGCTTTCAGATCCGGCATCACGTCTTTTTCCGTTACCTTGGTGTATTTGGCCACCATCAGCGAATCATTCCTGAAATGGCGGTAATTGCGGCGGTGCATGGCCGCCTGCGCCGTGTCGCGCCAAATCCAGCGGGCCAGCGAGTCGGCTTTGGCAAAGAAACGGCTGCTGTCGCGGATCACCACGTGTTTGGGCTCTCCCAAAATCGCCAGAATGCCCCCCGTTTCAAAAAACGCCTCGGGCGGCGGCAGGTACGTGGGCAAGGCCTCGTCGTAAGGCATCAGCACCGTAGGGTTCTGTCCGTTTTCAAAGGAATTTTCCCGATAGAAAAGATGCAGGGGCAGCGTGTCTTTCTGCTGCGGCAGACATACGGGAATGATTTTGTGGAAAAGCGATGCCTTGGCGACCGCACGGGCGTTTTCCCACGCTATATCCGAAGAAAGTTCCCCGTTGTCGCGGTAGGAGAGCATGCCGAGGTAGCGGTCGCTCGCCCGGTGCTGTTTTTCGACCCAAAGCAACCGTTCCTCCTCAAAAAGGCGGCTTTCCAGCCACAGGAAAGGGCGCAGGAAACTTGCGGCGGTATCGGGCTTGGCCGTGCTGTCGGCCTGCATTTCGGGCGTGAATTTCTTTTTGGCGTAAGGCAGGGAAATGTCTTCAGGAGTCGCCTTCCGGCACGAGAAAAACAGCGGAAAAACAAGAAAAGCGACCCATACATGCCGAAACTTCGGCAGCCGCCAAAGGGTATTGGCTACTGTTCTCGGTTTGGGCAGACGGGTCGCTTTGAGTGGCATCGCAAATGTTTTTTGCATTATTGCGCCGGCGCGAATTCAATCAGCAGGGCGCGTTTGGGAATGCTTCTGCCCGCTTCCACATGGATTTTCTTTACGATGCCCTCAACAGGCGCCAACAGTTCGTTGTCCATCTTCATGGCATCGAGCACCAGCACTTTCTGGCCTTTCTTTACTTTGTCGCCTTCCTTGACGCAGATTTCCTGAATCGTTCCGGGCATAAAGGCTTCCAGACGATAGGGGTCGGGGCGCTTGTAGGCAGGCATATTGTTTTCGTTTTCCATTTTCGTTTGAATTTTTGGGTGATGAATGGGAATTGACGATTAAAACGGAGGCAGGCCGTGCTTCTTGCAAGGCGCATCCACTTTCTTGTTCTGCGAAATCCTCAGGGCGCGGACCACCGCGTCGCGGGTTTCCTTGGGTTCGATTACGGCATCCACATAGCCATAGCTGGCGGCCACATAGGGATTGGCGAACTTTTCGCTGTATTCCGCCACTTTTTCCTTGCGGGTTTCTTCCGGATTCTCCGATTCCTTGATTTCCTTGCGGAATACGATGTTGGCCGCGCCGGCAGCTCCCATCACGGCAATTTCAGCCGTAGGCCAGGCATACACGAAATCGGCGTGCAGGTGGTTGGAGCACATGGCGATGTAGCCGCCCCCGTAAGCTTTGCGCAGGATAACGGTAATCTTGGGCACGGTGGCTTCGGAATAGGCGTACAGAATCTTGGCGCCGTGGCGGATCACCCCGGCGTGTTCCTGGTCGATGCCGGGCAGGTAACCGGGCAGATCGACAAAGGTTACCAGCGGAATGTTGAACGCATCGCAGTAGCGGATAAAACGGGCGCATTTGTCGGAACTATCCACATCGAGAACCCCCGCCATGCAGAGCGGCTGGTTGGCCACGAAACCCACGGTCTGCCCGTCGATACGGCCAAAGCCCACCACGATGTTGGGCGCGAACATTTCCTGCACTTCCAAAAACTGGGAATCGTCGGAAATGGTGCGGATGATATGGCGCACGTCGTAAGGCTTGCGCACGTTGTCGGGAACAATCTGTTCGATGTTGTAGGTGTTCTTGGGCGCTTTGGGCGCGCAGGCCTCCGCTTTCTCGCGGTTATTGCGGGGAATGTAGCTCAGAAGTTCCTTGATCTGGTCAAAGCACTGCTTTTCGCTTTCGGCAAAGAAGTGGGCGTTGCCGGTAATTTCGGCGTGGGTACGCGCGCCCCCGAGGTCTTCCTGCGATATTTCTTCGCCCAGAACCGATTTGATTACTTCCGGGCCGGTGATGAACATCTTGGAAACCTGATCCACCACAAAAACAAAGTCGGTCAATGCCGGCGAATAGACGGCACCGCCCGCGCAGGGGCCCAGAATCACGGAAATCTGCGGAATCACGCCCGAAGCCTGGGTGTTGCGGTAAAAAATTTCGCCGTAGCCCGCCAAAGCGCGCACACCTTCCTGGATACGCGCTCCGCCGGAGTCGTTGATGCCGATAAGGGGCATCTGCATCTTGACGGCATGATCCATCACCTTGCAGATCTTCATGGCGTGCATATAGCCCAGCGAACCGCCGGTAACGGTAAAGTCCTGCGCGTAGATGCAGACCGGACGGCCGTTTACCGTGCCGATGCCCGCCACGACACCGTCGCCGGCAAGCTCTTTCTTTTCCATACCGAAATCGCGGGCGGAATGTTTGATAAAGAGGTCGAGTTCCTGAAAAGAACCCGCATCCAAAATACTGTCGATACGTTCGCGGGCAGTGAGTTTGCCGCTTTCTTTCTGCTTGGCGATGGCTTTTTCACCGCCTCCGGCCATGGCAACGGCTTTGCGCTGTTGCAGGTCGATGCATTTTTCTTGATTAGTGGACATGGTACTAACGTTAAAAATTGTCTGGTTTTACAAAAATACGGATTATTCGGGATATGGGACGGAGAAAGCCTCGAATGGCCTGTGGTTGAATTTGCAAGTTTTGATGGAATATGATGGTTTTACACGATGCGTTGTGTGGAATGTGATACCCATATCTTGATAAAAGTGTTGATTCGATACATTTTTATCTTGATAAAAGTGTTGTTGTATTACATTTTTATCGAGATGATTTTGGTGAAGCGAAAAGTTTTCGGCATCTTTGCAGTTGGAAAACAAAGGATGA
>CAMWTX010000113.1 GCA_947177315.1 uncultured Bacteroidales bacterium
GGATTGCATCGTATTTGATTCTTCCGGTAGATCATTAACCGAAGATGGACCCTCCCTATATTACGGTAATGGCCACCTATCCGGGCGCCAATGCTGCCGATATCGAGGAAAACGTAACCAAAATATTGGAAGACCAGCTCAACTCGGTGGACGACCTCAAGGAAATCACTTCCACTTCGTACGACAACCTGGCGGTCATCAGCCTGGAGTTCGAATGGGAAGTAAACCTGGACGAGGCCTCCAACGACGTGCGCGACGCGGTGGACAAGTCCATGCAGCGTCTGCCCGACGACATAGACCGGCCTACCATCATGCGGTTCAACACCTCCATGATGCCTATCCTGATTTATGCCGTAACCGCCAAGGAATCCTATTCGGGGCTTGACAAGATTATCGAAGACAAGTTGATCAACCGCCTCAACCGCGTAGATGGCGTGGCTTCGGCAACCCTGGCCGGCGCCCCTGAACGTGTGGTTTATGTAGATCTCGACCCGAACAAACTGGATTCCTATCACCTAACCGTGGAACAGATCGGCAACAAGATTCTGGCGGAAAACATGGATGTGGCTTCCGGCAGTATAAAAATCGGCCAGATGGACTACAGCCTTCGTGTGGAAGGCGAGTTTGACGAAAGCGACCAGATCAAGGACATCGTGCTGGGAACGCTCAACAACCGCACCATCTATCTACACGATGTGGCGACAGTTCGCGACACGATCAAGGACATCACGCTGGAACAGACCATCAACCGCGGGGACGGCGGGGTGTTGCTCATTACCAAGCAGACCGACGCCAATGCCGTGGCGGTGGCCAAGGAAGCCAAGAAACAGCTGGAAATAGCCAAAAAGGAAATGCCGGCGGACATCCATTTCCAAATCATTGTGGATAACTCCGACTTTATCGTAAAATCCATCAACAACCTGCAGGAAACCTTGCTCTACGCATTGCTGTTTGTGGTTTTGGTGGTATTCCTTTTCTTAGGCCGGTGGCGCGCCACCTTTATCGTGGCCCTTACCATTCCCATCTCGCTTATCGTAGCTTTCATCTACCTGTTCGCCACCGGCGAGTCGTTGAACGTGATTTCGTTGTCCTCGCTCTCCATCGCCATCGGTATGGTGGTGGACGACGCCATCGTGGTGCTTGAAAACGTAACCAAACATATCGACCGCGGAAGCCGTCCCCGGGAAGCGGCCAAATACGGCACGAACGAAGTATGGCTTTCGGTTATCGTCACCACGCTCGTTACCGTGGCCGTGTTCTTCCCCCTTACCCTGGTGACCGGTATGACGGGTATCCTGTTCAAGCAGTTGGGCTGGATTGTCTGCATTACCGTCTGCACCTCCACGGCAACCGCCATCTCGCTTACGCCCATGCTCTGCTCACAGTTGCTCAAGATACAGGACAAGGCAAAAATGAAGAAATATTCGTTCTACGCAATGTCTTCCCGTGCGCTCGACAAACTGGACACTTTCTACGAAAGGCTCATCCACTGGGTGCTCCGCCACAAGACCGTAACGATCTGCAGCATGTTCACGCTCTTTTTCGGTTCAATGTACCTTGTAAAGTATGTCAAGACCGACTTCATGCCGCAGAACGACCAGAACTCGCTCAACGCTTATGTCAAGATGCAGTCGGGGCAACGGGTGGAAGAAACCAAGCGTGTAGCCTTGCTGATAGACTCCGCCATCCGCGCCAACGTTCCTGAAATCACGGTGATGAACCTTTCCTACGGTAGCGAGGAAGAGGCTTCTTTCGCCTCTCTGATGAACTCCACGGGGAACAATATCCTCAATATGCGTATCCGTACCGTGGAAAGAAAAGACCGCGACCGCAGCGTGTTCCAGATGGCCGACCAGATCCGCGGCATTCTCAAAAGCTTTCCCGATGTGCTGGAATACACCGTTTCGACCTCTTCGGGAGGTTTCGGCGGCGGAAGCAACACCGTGGATGTGGAAATCACGGGTCACGACTTCAACATCACCAGTTCCTTGGCGCAGTATATCTCGCGCAAGGCTTCGGAAATTCCCGGTGTGGGCGACGTGAAGATAAGCCGCGACGACGACAAGTCGGAACTTCAGATTCTTCTCGACCAGGACAAACTGGCACGGCACAACCTCACCACTTCGCAGGTGGGCATGTACCTGCGTAACCGCGTTTACGGTTTTAGGAACAGCAAATTCAAGGAAGACGGCGAAGAATACGACATTATCGTGCGACTGGACGAAAAATACCGTTCTTCGATCACCGATATCGAAAACTTCCTGATTCCGGACGGAAACGGCCAGAAAATCCGTCTGAAGGAACTCGGCTCCATCCGCGAATACTATTCACCACCCAATATCGAAAGAAAGAGCAAGCAGCGTTACCTCAAAGTGAGCATCGCACCGGCCGCCGGAGTTGCGCTCGGACAGATCGCCCAAGAGGCGCAGAAAATCATCGACAATATCGAAGATGTTCCCGGCGATATTTCGTTCTACCTTGGCGGTAGCTACGAAGACCAGCAGGAATCTTTCAGCTCGCTCACGATGTTGCTCCTGCTCTCGCTTATGTTGGTCTATGTGGTGATGGCCGCCCAGTTCGAAAGTTTCAAGATGCCGTTCATCATCATGATGGCCATTCCTTTCGCCTTTACCGGGGTAATCCTCGCCCTGTTGCTGACCAATACTTCCTTGAGTATCGTGGCGGCCTTGGGGGCGGTGTTGCTGGTGGGTATCGTTACCAAGAACGGTATCGTGCTTATCGACTTCATCAACCTGTTGCGTGAACGCGGCCTGCCGCTCTACGAAGCCATCGCACAAGCCTGCCGCTCGCGTCTGCGCCCGGTATTGATGACCTCGCTCACCACGATTCTGGGTATGGTGCCCATGGCGCTCAGCCAGGGCGACGGTGCGGAAACCTGGCGTCCTATGGGCGTGGCGGTTATCGGCGGTATGGTTTTCTCCACCTTGATCACGATGATTATCGTGCCGGCCATCTATGCGGCCACCAACAAGAGCGGAAACCGCAACAAACAGAAATCGATTTCCAAAATCTATACGTTCATGCAGGGCTTCGATCCCAAGGAGCTACCGCAGGTAACGCAATAATGTAAATTCGGGGAGGCTTTTCCTGAGGGGAAGCCTCCCCGACCAATGATTCGAAAAATGAAAAAAGCAGTTTTTATAGCCTACAACCAAGCCTTGACCGAGCGTATGGATTACCTTCTCAAGCAGCTCAACATCAAAGGCTTTACACAATGGCCCACCGTAAACGGCGCGGGAACGCACACGGGTGAACCGCGCATGGGCAGCCACACCTGGCCTGAAATGAACTCGGCGACCCTGACCATCGTGGAAGCCGAAATGGTGCCTATCCTGTTGAAGTATCTCAAGCAGTTGGATGAGATTAATAAGGAGAATGGGATTCGGGCTTTTGTCTGGGATATCACAGACATGTACTAAAAAAGAGCGTTAAAGGGGTGATCTGCTTCGTTGCAACCCTTGTGCGCCTTGCTTCTCACCCCTTTAACGCTTTCTTGTTTAGTAATCAATCTTTCTTTATTATATTTGCCGTGAAACAATAAACGAATTATTGCCATGGCAAAAATCATACAGACAGCGGAACGGGTATCGGAAGATATGTCCGACAATTTTGTCTTTCAACGCTCCAAACTGGCATACTGTCTTGCCGCCGAACAGATCAGCGGCACTGTACTTGAGATTGGAACAGGCATGGGCTACGGTGTGCGTATCCTTGCGCCACAGGCAGAAAAATTCTATACAATAGACCGTTATTCCTCTCCGATAGATACCGGTGCATGGAACAATGTGATGTTCTCGCAAGCCACCGTACCGCCAATTCCCTTTGAAGACAATATGTTCGACTTTGTGGTTTCCTTTCAGGTAATCGAACATATCAAGAAAGACAGGCTTTTGCTGGATGAGATTTACCGTGTGCTCAAACCGGGAGGAAAAGTAATCCTTTCCACGCCGAACAAACGGATGTCCTTAACCCGGAATCCGTTTCATGTAAGGGAATATACTCCCGAAGAATTCCACGCGCTGTTGAGCGCTCGTTTTGAAAACATACAAGACGGCGGCATTTCCGGAAACGAGAAAATCATGGCCTACTACGAAAACAACCGTAAGGGCGTGGACTCCATCACTCGCTTTGACATTCTCGATTTACAGCATCGTCTGCCTCGCCAACTCCTGCAGATTCCCTACGATATACTCAATCGGCTGAACCGGGTAAAACTTCTCAAAAAAGGAAACGGCTTGGTAGAATCCATCGTGATGGACGATTACCGATATTCTCCCGATCCTGAGAATTGTTTCGATTTGTTCTATACCGCCCAAAAACAAATCTAAAACAGGACATTAGTTACAACGAGGTCAGCAAGCCTTTCAGCAATTCAAAATTCTTCTTGGGCGCCATCGTCCAGAAATCGTTGTATTGGGACATATTGTCGGCTTTTTTGCCGGGGGTGTCGCTGATAACGCGCAAAGACAGGAACGGAATCCGCCATATATGGCATACCTGTGCCATGGCGGCGCTTTCCATATCTACCGCCAGCACTTGGGGAAAATGTTTCCTGATGGCTTCCAATTGCACGGGATCCTGGATAAACTGGTCTCCGGTGCAGATCAAGCCTTGCCTTACATTTTCGTGGCGTACCGCCTGCAACAGTTCGGGATCCGCCGCATAACGGGCCGGGAATCCCTGCACCTGCCCGTATTCGTTGCCCGTGCCGCAATCCACATCGTGATAAACGCAGTAATCGCCGGCCACCACATCCCCTACTTCCAGACTTCTGTCCATGCCGCCGGCCACGCCCGAATTGATCAAAGCCTCCGGCGCGTATTCGTATTTAATCAGGTTGATGCCCGTGGCGGCCGCCACCTTGCCGATACCCGATTTCATCAAAACCACTTCTTTGTCGGCCACACGCCCCGTGGCAAGGCGGAAACCCGAGGAGGAAACGTCTTTTTTATCCTGCAAAAGGTCTTCGAGCAAGGAAAATTCCTTGTCCATGGCAACTACGATGGCGATTCTTTTCATCGGCGATATTTTTGAAATCCTGCAAAAATAAGCGTTTTTACCTTGCTCCGATTTTTATATTTTTGTCCTGACCTCAACACTTACACGATGAAATTGAAGAAAACCGCCGGAATTCTTTTGTTGCTTCTCGTTCTCAGTCCGTTCGGCTTCGGCCAAATCCAACTGAAAAACACCACCTACCGCAACGACCGTATCGACCGGGATGCCGTGGCGCATTTCGACATCCACAATGTGCGGCGTCTGACCGCCACACAGAAACCGGAAATCCGCAACGTCATCGTGATGATTCCCGACGGTTGCAGCACCGAGCTGCTGGCCTTGGGACGCTGGATGAACGGCGGGCTTCCCTTGGCGCTCGACAGCCGCATCCGCGGTTTGGTGCGCACGTATTGTTCCGA
>CAMWTX010000114.1 GCA_947177315.1 uncultured Bacteroidales bacterium
TGCTGGTCTGTCAGAATAAAGAAATCAACGAAAGGCTCGGGCGTATCAACCGGGCGTTTTACGGACACGCCAATTCCGACGGCATCCACTTTGTTTCGCAGGCACAGAAAAGCATCGCCGACGACGATTCCATCAAGAGCGGCTTCTACGGTGCCCCTACCGTAATCACCCTGTTTGCACCCCGCAACTGGCTCTATGGCGTGCACGACTGCACCTCGGCGGCGGTGAACATGACCTTGGCCGCATGGTCGTTGGGCATAGGAAGCTGCTACGTCAGCCGCGCCGAAGAAACCTTCGAGAGCGAATTGGGCAAGAAGCTGATGCAGGAGGCCGGCATAGAGCCTCACTACACGGCGCGCGTATGCCTCTGTTTAGGCTATCCCGACGGAGAACCCGGCACCGCCAAGCCCCGCAAAGAGGGACGGATAAGGTTCGTTTCCGAAAAGGAATAGAAAACCTCCTAAACAGCCATAAAGCCTACAAAAACAAAAAAGCCTGCCGGAGATTCCGACAGGCTTTTTTTAGAAACAACCGCCTTTTATTCGGCTTTCTGTTCCTGTTTAATCAAGGTGCGACCCAACTCGATAGCCTTTTCGTTTTCGGGAATCATGTTGTGGTGGCGCGCCGGCAAGGATTTTTCAAGACCCTTGTGAATGAATTCAGGCTGAACCAGAGGTTTGATTTTCAAGAAACCGCCCAATACAATCATATTGAACACCTTGTTCATACCCATCTTGTTGGCCGCGTCGTTGGCTTCAATCGTGTAGATATTGATGTCCTTACGGGTCGGCTTGTGGGTGATGCCGTTGGGGTCGTAGATAAGCGTGCCGCCGGGTTGAACCGCGCTTTCGAACTTATCGAGCGACTGCTGGTTGAGGATAATGGCCGTATCGTATTTGGTGATAACGGGCGAGGAAATGCGTTCATCGCTGATGATGACCGTTACGTTGGCGGTACCGCCACGCATTTCGGGACCATAGGAAGGCATCCAGCTTACTTCCTTGTTTTCCATAACACCGGAATAAGCCAGGATTTTGCCCATCGACAAAACCCCTTGCCCACCAAAACCGGCAATAATGATTTCTTCTGTCATTGTTTTAAGGTTTAACCGGCAAGGTTCCGGCGCGTACTTCGTTTCACGCCCCCCTTGCCGGAATTTTTTTATCGTACCAATTTCCCGTCAACCTTGATGTCGCCGGGTACGAAGTATTCGAGCACGTGTTCTTCCATCCACTTGTTGGCTTCCACCGGAGTCATTTTCCAACCCGAATTGCAGGAGGAGCAAACTTCCACAAAGCAGGTACCCTTGCCGGCCATCGAATCTTCGATTCCTTTCTTCAAGGCTTTCTTGAGTTTCATAACGGCAGCCGGGGTGTGAACCGTGTGGCGGGATGCGCTCCATACACCGTTGAGCTGGGCAACCATTTCGGTGATGCGCAAAGGCCAACCCACCTTGTTTACATCACGTCCGTAGGGCGAGGTGGCGGTTTTCATGCCTTCCAAGGTGGTAGGCGCCATCTGACCGCCGGTCATCCCGTAAATGGCGTTGTTTACGAACACCATGAGGATGTTTTCGCCACGGTTGCAGCAATGGATGGTTTCGGCCGTACCGATAGCCGCCAAGTCGCCGTCGCCCTGATAGGTGAAAACGAGTTTGTCGGGCATCAGGCGCTTGATGGCCGTAGCCACCGCGGGAGCACGTCCGTGGGCGGCTTCCTGCATATCGATGTTCATGTAATCGTAGGCAAGAACCGAGCATCCTACCGGAGCGATACCGACCGTCTTGTCCTGAAGCCCCATTTCATCCACCACTTCCATCAAGGCGCGGTGAATCGTACCGTGACCGCAACCGGGACAATAGTGCATGATCTTGTCGGTAAGCAGCGAGGTTTTCTTATAAACTAAGTTTTCGGGGGTGCATATATTCTGAGACATACCTACTTCCTCCTATAATAATTTGGTTTCTACCGCGTGTACTACTTCTTCAGGAGCCGGAACGATACCGCCGCAGCGACCGAAGAATTCCACTTTTACTTTGCCTTCCACCGCCAGTTTCACGTCTTCCACCATCTGACCCAAGCTCATTTCCACCGACATGAAACCCTTTACGCGTGTTGCCAGTTCTTTTACTTCCTTGCTGGGGAAAGGCCACAGCGTGATAGGACGGAGAAGACCCACCTTGACACCCTTGGCACGGAGCAGATCCACCGCTTTCTGGCAGATACGCGCCGAAGAACCGTAGGCTACCAGAACGTATTCGGCGTCTTCGCACTTGATCATTTCGCAACGGGCTTCCGCCGCTTCGATCTGACGGTATTTTTCCTGCAGATGCAGCACGTGTTTTTCCTGGCTGGCGGCCTGCAAGTCCAAAGACGTTACGATATTGTGTTCACGGTCGATGCTCTTGCCCACCGTTGCCCAAGGCGTGTTCTTGCGGATTTCTTCTTCGGTAAGACGGGGACGCTGCGGTTGGAGAACCACCTTTTCCATCGTCTGGCCGATAACGCCGTCGGCAAGAATCAACACCGGGTTACGGTATTTGAAAGCCAAATCAAAGCCCATCGAAACAAAATCAGACATTTCCTGAACCGACGAGGGTGCGAGCACGATAAGGCGGTAATCGCCGTGTCCGCCGCCCTTGGTGGCCTGGAAATAGTCGCTCTGCGAAGGCTGGATCGTACCAAGACCCGGACCGCCGCGCACCACGTTCAAAACGATACAGGGCAGTTCGGCAGCCGCGATATACGAGATACCTTCCTGCATCAGACTGTATCCGGGGCTGGAGGTGGAGGTCATAACCCGCTTGCCGCAACCGGCACCGGCATAAACCATATTGATAGACGAAACTTCACTTTCAGCCTGCAGAACCACCATACCGGTTCTGTTTTCAGGTCTTTCCTTCATGAGGTATTCCATTACTTCCGACTGGGGCGTAATGGGATAACCGAAGTAGCCGTCGCATCCGGCGCGAATGGCAGCTTCGGCAAAAGCCTCGTTGCCTTTCATTAACCGCAAATCTTCCATTGTTCTTTGTTTTAGATTGATTTCTTATTAATCCTCTTTCGCCCTATAAACGGTAATGACGCCGTCGGGGCAGATACGGCCGCAGGAAGCGCAACCGGTGCAGCTTTCCTCATTGACCATGATGGCGAAGTTGTAACCCTTGCCATTGACTTCTTTCGACATTCCTATCGTTTTGGTAGGACAGATCGACATGCAGATGCCGCAGCCTTTGCATTTTTCCTTGTCCACCACGATAGCACCTTTGAATTTTGCCATGTGTATATAGATTTTTAAGGTTTTATTGACTGTTCTCTTACAACATCACGGGCATCACCAACATCAGGATATCTTCGTTGGCATCGCCTTCGCCCACGGGAACGATAAGGCCCGCACGGTTGGGCATCGACATCTGGAGGCAGACATCCTCGGTTTCCAGATTGGCGAGCATTTCCAGGAAATAACGCGCGTTGAAGCCGATTTCCATCGGTTCGCCTTCGTATTGGCAGGCGATTCTTTCTTTGGCGGCGTTCGAGTTTTCCACGTCTTCGGCAGAAACCAGCACTTCGCTGCCGCCGCTCATCGTAAGACGGGCCTGGGGCATGGCCTTGCTGGCAAAGATGCAGATACGTTTCACACAGGTAAGGAACGCCTGGCGAGCCACAGTAAGTTTGTTGGGGTTTTCGGTAGGAATGACCGCCTGGTAGTTGGGATAACGGCCATCCACCAAACGGCAGCTGATATGTACGTTTTCGAATTGGAAGAAAACATTCTTCTCGTTCGCTTCCACCCGCACTTCCACGGCTTCCTTGTGCATGGAAAGGATGCTCTTGAGCAACGTCAACGCCTTTTTGGGCACCACAAAGGAGGTTTCAGACGGGGTCTTGACGTCGGAACGGCGGTAACGCACCAGTTTGTGGGCATCGGTGGCCACGAAGGTCATGCCGTCGGGCTTCATTTCGAACAGAACGCCGCACATGGTGGCACGCAACTGGTCGTTGCCGGTGGCGAAGATGGTCTTGGAAATGGCGCGCACCAGAATATCGGAAGAAATCGTGGCAAGCGCGTTATCACCGCCCATCTGCGGAATTTCGGGATAGGTGTCGGCAGGTTCGCCCGTAAGTTTGTATTGACCTGTGCCGCCCGATATTTCGATACCGGAAGTAGCCTCATCCACATTGAAAATCAGAGGGATGTTGGGCATGGTCTTGAGCGTGTCGAGCAAGGAACGCGCCGGAACCGCCACCGCGCCTTCGCCGGTAACTTCTTCCAATGCAATATCCACTACCGCAATCGATTCCGAATCGGAAGCCACCAATGTAAGGGTGTTTCCGCTTACCCGGAAAAGGCATTTTTCCAAAATAGGCAAGGCCTTGTTTTCTACCAAGAGTCCGCTAACGCTTTGGAGGTTTTCCAAAAGCAACTGGCTGTTGACAATAAATCTCATATCGTTGAGTTTTTTAACCGCGTTCCACCGGAATGGGGAACGTGCGCCTTTACGCGAGCGCAAATATACGCAATAAATGTCGGTTTTTCAACCAACCTAATACAATCTGAACCAATCGGGCCGTTTGGCCAACTTATCCAAGACCACATAGGGAATCTCCACGGTGTCCGTGCCCGAAGAACGGCGCACGACCGCCAAAGCCTTGAACACATCGGGCCTTCCCTCCGTTATCTTCTCGAATACAGGAAAAATCATACACTCCCCTTCTTGGGGGCATATCTCCATTTCGTACAACAGGTTTCCCGCTTCGCTTCCGGCATCTTTGGCATCGAAATAAACGCGGGTAAAGGAAGAAAGATACGCCCGGGCGCGCGAGGCGGGAACCGTATCCACGCCCCTTTCGTGCTCCAAAAGAAAACTTTCGCCGGTATTCAGCAAACGGTAGGAATCCTTGAAGTCGGGATAGCTTACCTTGACCGAAGCCAAACCGTCGTAGTTGAAATGGAACAGCAGGCGGTTCCGCCACAAATCCGGCTCCAAGGCAAAAAAACGGCGGTTATCAGCCTGGTTGTAAGGCATATCCACCGCATAAACCTGCTGCCTGCCCCGGTCAATAACGAAATAACCGCCCGTATGGACAAAAGAAGCCGAAAAAACCTTGCGCCGGCCCGCTTTCAAGCACAGTTTCCCCCCCCTTTCCACCGCTTCGTTCCGCCATGCCCGACGCTGGCTGTCGGAGGGAATCATCAATATTTCCCAAGTGTTGAAAAGAGCCAGAAAATCTTGCATCCGCGCCATATCCGCCTCAAAGGAAACCCCTTCAAAACTGCCTTGCCACACACACCTTTTCCATTGCAAACGCAAGATGCAGGATTCAGAAATAAGCATTTCGATTTGTTACAGATTTAATT